>JAOXRV010000075.1 GCA_025800435.1 Cellvibrionaceae bacterium
TGATACCATGGCCCAAAAGGCCCTGGCAGATTACCGCCAATTACTGGCCCTGGCCCTGGCCAATGTCATTAATATTCTCGACCCAGATACGATTGTGCTGGGGGGTGGGCTCAGTCAGCTGCCAGAGCTGGCACAAGCTAGCAGCAGGGCCCTGGCGAGCTATGTTTTTAGCGATGAAGTTCTCTGCCAAATCAAGCTGCCCCAACTCGGTGATTCGGCCGGTGTGTTTGGGGCCGCTTGGCTCACGCCCCAGCAGCTATCGGCTTAGGCGCCGATTGCGCGACCAAAACACATTGGAAAGCACGGTTAAATAGCGGGCGGCACTATCCATTTGCTCACTCTGGGCCAAATTTTGTTTAGCTTCTTGTAAAGAGCGCTCAGAGCCATCACGAATTTTACCAACACTTTCGCTAAAACCCGCCGACACCACCGATTGCTGCTCAACCGTGCTGGAGATGTGTTGGTTCATATTGTTAATTCGGTTTATGGCTTCATCAACGGCCTCAAGCGACTCCACCGCTTCCAGGCCCCGCCCCATACAATCGTTCGCTTTATTAATGCCCTGCTCCATCATTTGCACCGATTCTTTGGTGCTGGCTTGTAAAGCGGTAATCATAGTTTCAATTTGGGCGGTAGAATCCTGGGTTCGGTTGGCCAAAGAGCGTACTTCTTCGGCAACCACCGCAAAACCCCGCCCCATTTCACCGGCCCTGGCCGCTTCTATGGCCGCGTTTAAAGCCAGCAAATTAGTTTGATCGGCGAGGTTTTTAATCACATCCAATATTGAGTAGATATTGCCGCTGTCTTCCTCCACTCGGTCCAGCGCTGCCGATGCTCGCTGCATTTCCTGGATCGAGGCTTCAATTAAACTCTGGGTGGCACTGACGACGGTTTTGCTACTGGCCGCCTGTTGTTGAACCTCGCGGGCTGATTCGGCAGCGGCGCTGGCACTCTGGGCCACGTTTTGCACGCTCTGGCTCAACTCAGAGGCGGCAGTAGCGGCGGCGTCGGTCTGTTCAAATTGCTTGCCAACACGATCGACACTGGACTGAGAGGTGGTGCTAATATCAACAGATTGCGCGTGAAAATTGGTGGCGCTCTCTTTGATACGACCGATCAAACCGGAAACTTCAGAGCGCAGCATTTGAATAGCAAAATCAATGATAGCGGCCTCGTCTTGACGGCCGGTATAAATATAGCGGGCCAGCACATCATCGGAAACTTCACGACAGCGGGCAACTGCCGCCAACAGCGGGCGGGTAATAAAATAGGCAGCACCACCGAGCAGCGCCGCGGTGATAAAACTAAAGCTGATAGCCGTAAAGGCTGCCAAGCCCAAGCCCCAGATTAGAACACAACTGAGCAGGCCGATATAAGACAATAGCAACAGGCCAAAACGCTGCACAATGCTAATAGACTTGGGCAAACTACCCCCCGCATTGATGTGTTTGTAAATCTTATCGGCACGGGCCACCACCTCGGGCCTAGGCTTTTGTCGAACCGATTGGTACTCAATATCGTCGCCATTAACGATGGGTATTGCATAGGCATCTACCCAGTAATAAGCGCCATCCTTGCAGCGGTTTTTAACCATACCCTTCCAGGCTTGGTTTGCTTTTAATGCTGCCCATAAATCGGCAAAGGCAACGGATGGCATATCCGGGTGGCGCACAATATTATGTGGCTCGCCGATCAACTCATCCTGGCTAAACCCACTGATTTTTAAAAACTCGTCGTTGACATAACGAATGCGCCCTTTACGGTCAGTGACCGAAAGAATATTGGAATCTTCATCGAGTATCTCCTCTCGATCCGTAACCGGCTTATTTACCCGCATACCCATAACCTTTTGCAAAAAGGGTATGCCACCATACCCATTTATGGTTTGCGCATTTGCGCACTGTTCCATACTAACTATAGCTAGGGTAGCTCTGATACTGATAGATGGTAGCTTTGGGGCGGTGTTTTGAGACAATATCCGACCAGTGTCACTGGTGAACCAGAACCATCAAGCATAGCGCTTGATGGTGCAAAAATTCACCCCAACAATTATGACGCTGACATTTGTGCGGCCAACTGGCCTTTTAGCTCAGTAGCCGCGCCGGTCAGAGCAAAGCCGCGCAACTGCTTGTGCTGATCAAAGAACTCGGCCTTAATATTTTGGCCTTCGCCCATGGTTTTCCAGTTGCCTGGCAGGCCTCGCGGCGGTGGGCACACCACTACCGGGCAAGCTGGGGTTTTAATACTAACGGGCATGACCCCGTAGCAGACCTCGGCCACTTCGCCGTTAAGGGTTTGGGCCAGGGCTTTTACCGACTGCATCAAAGGTTCAATATAGTAGAGCAGCTGGCCATCCACCTCGGCGCAATCACCCAGGGCATAGACCGAGTCGGCCGAGGTTTTTAAACTGCGGTCGGTAATAATACCCCGGCCAATTTGCAAACCAGCCTGCTCAGCCAGAGCGGTATTGGCACGTACGCCAATGGCCGACAATACCAGATCCGCGCTGATGGTTTCACCATTGGCCAGTATTGCGTTAACACCAGAGCCTTGGCGCTCAACCGTTTCCACCACTGTATTAAAATGATGGCGCACCCCCAATTTGGCCAGGCCTTGCTCCACCGCATGGGAAGATTCCGGTGGTAGCAAACTGCCCAGTACGCGGTCCATGGCCTCGACCGCTTCAATCTGATAACCGGCGCTGGCCAAGTCATTGGCGTATTCACTGCCGATAAGGCCGCCGCCAATAATCAGCACCTTAGCGCCTGTGCCACAGCCGGCCAAAGCGGTGCGAAAACGCTGATAGTCGAGCAGGTCATTAACCTGATAAACCCGATCTAGGGCATTACCTTGCAGCGGCGCTTCAATACAATTGGCACCGGTGGCAAACACCAGCTGCCCATAGCTGCGTTCTACGCCATTGATACTAAGGGTTTTTGCGCTGGTATCAACCGCACTGACTTCGCTAAAGATTCGAATTTCAGCGGCCAGCTCCAGCGCCATTTCTTCGGCGGTTTTATTGACCAGCTGATCGGCCCGTTTATTTTTACCGTAGCCGGTAGAGAGTAGAGGCTTGGAATAAAACGCACCGTCGTCGCGGCTAATCATCAACAGCGGCCGCTGTCGATTGCCAGCGCGCCACTGCCGGGCCAGGTTATAGCCCGCCAGGCCGGTGCCGATAATCACTAACGGCGGCTGGGTTTGATCAATTTGGTAAGTGGCAGCTGCGGGCGCCGGGGCTGGCTCCTCAGCGCCGGCGGCCTGGGCCACCTCGATCATTTCAAAATCGAGCTTGCCAACGCCACACTCGGGGCAGAGCCAATCGTCGGGCACATCCTCCCAGCGGGTGCCGGGGGCAATGCCGTCTTCGGGCCAGCCCTTGGCTTCATCGTAGACCCAGCCACAGACAATACACTCCCATAGTTTATATGGGGCTTGATCTGGGGCCTGGGGGATAGCGCTTGGCTGTGGGTCTGGCGCGTTTGCAACAGTAGGCGATGTCGGCGCGATGCTGGCCGCCAAAGCGGGTGCGGCGGCAACCGTTGCTTTGCCATTGTCATCAAGGTAACGGAAGGCGGTTTGGTCAGCGCCGCAATCCGGGCAGCTCCAACTTGAGTCAATAGATTCAAAATCGGTGCCGGGGGCAATGCCGTCTTCCAACCAGCCCTGGGCCTGATCGTAAACCCAATCACATTCATAACACTGGTGGCGGCTATTGCTCATACTATCCTCGGGCGCTTCTGCTGGCTTTTTAATTATTAAACGTAAGATTGAATAGAACCGTGGGGGGCATCGCAATTAATCAAGTCTACCCGCTTGCGCTGTATTTTATAAGCGTCCATGCCCTGCCCCTCACCCCGAACTAGACTATACAAACAGGTACCGGCAAAAATATCTTGCTTTTCACGGTAGTACATAATGCACTGAAAATTACAGCTTACGCTACAATCGCCATTGCGCTCATTGAAGTCCACTATCTGAATATTGCCCAGTACATGGGAGCTGCGAATATCAAAGTCCTTGGAGTGGGAGCGCGGGTTATTAAAGTGGCGCAGTCGAATCTCCATCAAATCGCGGTCGTCATAGAAGATTGAAATATGGTTTATCGGATCTTCTTGGTCTGGCTTAACCGGCATCCAATAATCGCCGCTGTCGGTAAACAGATCGATCCATTGGCGCAACTGCATGCGGTCGAGCAAGCCGGTCTCGTGGTAGAGAAAGGTCTCAATCTTTTTTAAACCCGGGCGCTGAAAATTGCTCATATCCACTCCCCCTACGCTTTTACTTTAATGGGCTGGGTATCGGTCATTAGCCGCAGCCAATATTTGTATTGGTTTCTAAAGGGTAGCTCGCTGGAGCCAGTGGCGGTGGTGGAACCGTCTTCGTGTTCCACATCGTTGCCCTGCTGGCGTTCTAAACTGACC
>JAOXRV010000081.1 GCA_025800435.1 Cellvibrionaceae bacterium
ACTGATCATTCATCCACATAGGGGGACGTTATGACAACACAGGCTCAGTTTATTGATGGTCAATGGCAAATCGGTGAAAGCGATTTGCTATCAAGCATCAACCCATCGACCGGCGAAGTCGTATGGCAAGCCAATAGTGCATCGGCAACACAGGTAGACCATGCAGTCCACGCGGCCCGCCATGCTTTTTTTGATTGGTCGCAAACCGCATTTGCCGATCGCTTCGCCATCATCCAACGCTTTGCCTCACTCCTTGAGGCCCACAAAGCATCACTTGCCAAGACCATTGCAGAAGAAACCGGTAAACCATTGTGGGAAACCGCAACCGAAGTTGCCGCCATGATTGGTAAAGTCGCCATTTCAGAGCAAGCGTACCATGAGCGCACCGGCAGCAAACAAAACGCGATGCCTGTTGGCCGTACCGTACTTACCCACAAACCACATGGTGTTGTGGCCGTATTTGGCCCCTATAATTTTCCGGGCCACCTACCCAATGGGCATATTGTTCCGGCATTGTTAGCGGGTAACTGCGTGCTATTCAAACCCAGTGAATTAACCCCTAAAACCGCGCATGATGTTGTGCTGTTATGGCAACAAGCCGGGCTGCCAAATGGGGTACTCAACCTACTGCAAGGTGGGGTAGAAACGGCCAAAGCATTGGCTGTTCATGCAGGCATTGATGGCTTATTTTTTACCGGTTCTTCGCGAACAGGGCATCTGCTTCACCAACAATATGCGGCTCAGCCGAATAAAATCTTGGCCCTTGAGATGGGTGGAAATAACCCATTGGTGGTCAAAGATGTGGCCCAGCTTGATGCTGCCGTACACGATATTATTCAATCGGCATTTGTCTCTGCGGGGCAACGGTGCACCTGCGCAAGGCGGTTACTGGTCCCACAAGGGGATGCAGGCGATCAGCTTATCGCTCGGCTGGTTGCCGTAACCCAACAGATTCAAATAGGCCGCAGCGATACCACTCCGCAGCCCTTTATGGGGCCAGTGATCTCAGCCCAAGCCGCCGACCAACTGGCTAGTGCATTTAGCCAACTGGCCGCATTAGGTGGCAACGTGTTATTACCCATGCAACGCGGTGAGGCACATACCGGATTCATCACCCCTGGGATCATTGATGTCACAGGCGTCACTTGCCCAGATGAAGAATACTTTGGCCCACTTTTGAAAGTGATCCGCTATCGTGATTTTGATGATGCCATTGGTATCGCCAACGACACACGCTTTGGGCTGTCGGCAGGATTGCTGGCAGATAGCCGTGATGACTACGACTATTTTTACGCCCGCGTGCGGGCCGGTATTGTGAATTGGAACCGCCCACTCACCGGGGCCAGCTCTGCGGCTCCCTTTGGTGGGCCGGGTGCCAGTGGTAACCACCGCCCATCGGCGTACTATGCGGCAGACTATTGTGCATACCCAGTGGCCTCAGTGGAATCTGACGAATTGCAGTTCCCTGCTACACTCAGTCCAGGGCTTGCGTTTGATTAGAGTGCATTAATCGCCTTCTGATCAACAAATGCAGAAGGAATGAGTAATGGACTCAGTCACCGCGTTATTCAACCAACTGTGGCAACAGTATGTAGCAGTCACCCCCAGTGCGGCTCGTATCCACCACCTGCTTGGGCAGGGCGAGCCGCTTATCAACGATCATATCGCCATACGCACATTCGACCTTGAATCCGTATGCTTGCAACAACTTGCCCAACACGTTATTGCACTTGGCTACCATGAGGGTGGAGACTACCAATTTGCAGCCAAAAAGCTGCATGCCAAACACTTTGAACACCCCGAACCCTCTCACCCTAAAATCTTTATCAGCGAACTGGAAACCCGCCACTTTTCACCGTGGCTACAACACACGGTTGCATCATTGGTCGCACAATTAGACCCTCATTTACCCACCCACTCTGATGTGCTCACAAGCGGTCGAGGCTGGCAGCTCAGTTTTGAAACATACCAAGCACTGCAAAAAGAGAGTGAGTATGCTGCATGGCTCGCCGCATGGGGGTTTAGAGCCAACCACTTTACGGTGAGTGTGAACCATTTAAGCCACTACACCACACTCGATGCGGTTAACCACCAGCTTGAACAAGCCGGATTCACCCTAAACAGCGCCGGTGGCACCATTAAAGGCTCGCCAGACACCTTACTCGAGCAATCATCCACCATGGCTGACCACGCCAGCGTGCAATTTAGTGATGGTAGCCACCGCATCCCCAGTTGTTTCTATGAATTTGCGCTGCGCTACCCACAGCCCGATGGCACACTCTTTAGCGGTTTTGTGCCCGCATCAGCCGATAAAATTTTTGAGAGCACGCACGTAACACCCAGTCATTA
>JAOXRV010000094.1 GCA_025800435.1 Cellvibrionaceae bacterium
CGCTGTATCACCTTCTGCTCAAGATTCAATCCACGAATGGGTAAGCGCTCAAGGCGTGTACAATGCGTGCTTGCCTCTTCAGCGGTAAAACCTCCTGTTTCAGCCAACACTTTAGCCGCTAAAGGTGTATGCCCTGTGGCGATCTCCGCACTCCAGTGCAGCGTATCCAACGCACTGTGCAGCTGTGCTAAGTAGGGCGATAAACCACCAAAATAGTGCAGCATTGAACCGACCTCTAGCAAAAGGCCATAGGGCGGATAGAGGCTAATTTGCGCACTAAACCGCCCAGCCCACATGGCAAGTGCCTCTAAGCTACTCGGCTCTTGCTCAGGGTGACGCGTATAACAACGTAGCTCTGGCGCTAAGCTGTAGGCGGTCGCTATTGCCATCCCAGCAGAGACACCCTGCGCCGTCGCTGCCGCATTACACAGCAACACGTGGGTACCACGCTCATCTAGCAGTGCTGCCGCTTGCGAACATGCTTGATCGGTATAGCGCGCCTCAAGCGGGAGTAGCGGAAAGTGCAGGTAACACCACAGTGGCCCAGCCATCGTGCTAACCTACTGCATGAAGTGTGGGTACAGCCTGTAGCGCGGGCAAGAGCTGATCTTCGCCCACCGCAAGGTTGATCTCTGGCTGTGCCCAACCTCCTTTGCGCTTGAGTAGCGTTAACGAGATACCCTGCGAAGCTGGCTCCAGCTGTAAACGATAGGGTGCGGCAGAGCTTTGTTCACGAGCAGCCCAAGGGCGTAATAAAAAGCCAAGTGTACCGGTCTCACTTGCCGCCATTTGTAATCGGCGTACCATTTTTTCCTGCCCTGAGGGGAGCCAACCGAGTACCGCACTACAGCAGCCGCTTTTCAGGGCCTGCTCGAGTACCCAACCGGTTTCTTTAAGTTGACGTGTATGCACCACGAGAATGTGATCAAGATTCAGCCCCGAAGCACGCAGCGCCGGCGCATAAGGCAGCCATGGAGGATCCACCCAGAGCAGCCATTTTTCAGGCGTTTGGCGTTCTAACAGCAGCGGCAGCAAGAGCCGTAACTCGCCGCTGCCGGGTTTCTGACATAGCAA
>JAOXRV010000109.1 GCA_025800435.1 Cellvibrionaceae bacterium
TGCGTGAGCTCCCTGTGGATATCTTAAAAGCGGATAAGAGCTTTATCGCCGCGATGGGAACGGATGCCGTCAATGCTGATGTTCTCAAAACGATTCTCACCTTAGCGCGTCAGCTTAACCTGACCACCGTCGCCGAAGGAGTGGAGACGGCAGAGCAGGATCAACAGCTCCGCACCATGGGTGTTGATCTTCAGCAAGGCTGGCATCACGGTTACCCCATGACCGCGGAGGCGCTGCTCAATACCCATCTTCGCGCTGACACATCAAGCGGTTGATGCTTGGTACACCAGATATGCTGCAGCAAGATCGGAGAGTGCACTACCGACCGATTTAAACAGCGTGATATCGTTGTGCTCGGTGCGGCCCTCGATTTTACCGCGGCACAGATCGGCCAGTTCGCCCAGTACATGGGCTTCGGTAATCTCTCCCTCCTGCAGCGGAATTAACAGCTCTCCGGCTTCATTTAGTACGTTCAGGCGGCTATCAACAAAAACCTGTGCCGTAGCAACCGTGGCTGAGTCGCACTCGCGGCGATCACGATGATGGTTGCCCACCAGATCGATATGTACACCTGCGTGGATATCCGCATAGCTAAACAGGGGTGTCGGCGAGCCTGTGGCGCAGCTGATAAGATCAACTTCCGGCACTATCTGTGCTGGATTCTCGATGCTGATGACATCGCAATGCGGCAGGTGCGCCTTTATATCAGCAACGGTTTTGGCGGTTTTATCTTCACTACGGCCCGCGACATAGATGACTTCGATACTAGGGCGCACCGCCGCGTGCGCGCGTGCCATAAAGGGGGCGAGGCGCCCCGTGCCAAACAGCAACAGGCTGCGGCAGTGAGCGCGGGCAAGGTAGTCCGCAGCTAGCGCAGAGGTGGCTGCTGTGCGCCACAAAGTCAGCTCGGTACCATCGACCACCGCTAATGGCGCGCCAGTATCGCGTGAAAACAGCAGCACTTTAGAGGCTAAAATGTCATGTCCAAGCGCCGCGTTATTTGGAAAATGGGTGAACGCTTTGACGCCGATGACGGCATCATTCCAAGCAGGTAACAGGGCAAAGGAGTCTGCTTGATCGGTGCCGTTTGGTAGATGGAAGAGGCTGCGCTGGGGCATCCCGAATTCACTCTCAAAGGCATGACGCAAGGCTGGAATCAGGGTGTCAAACGTCAGTGTTGCGTTGATGTGTGGTGCGTCAATCACGCGCATCGATACTCTCCTTTACGACACAATAAGTACTTAAAAGCGCAAGCTCCCTTCAGCAGACAGCGCGAGAGCGCATTTGCTCCGCGCGGCTATACCATTGGTACGCTTTTCTTATGTTTTCGGCTCATAAACAGTCGATAGAGCAGCGGAACAACAAAGAGCGTCAGCAGTGTAGAAAACGCCAATCCACAAACGATAGAGGTGGCAACCGGCCCCCAGATCAACGACTTACCGCCCAACCCCGTCGCGAGGGAGAAAAGGCCAGCAATCGTGGTTAGCGAGGTGATCAAAATAGGGATAACACGGCGCCGAGCAGCATAAAGCGTTGCATGTAAGACACTCATACCAGCCGCCAAGCGCTGATTGGCGGCAGAGATCAGCACGATAGCGGCATTGACGGCGATACCCGCAAGCGCCACAACTCCGTAAAGTGTGTAAAGGCTCAAAGGGTTACCTGTGAGCCACAAACCCAGTACGACGCCGGTAAAGGCCATCGGCACCGTTGCAATGATCATAAAGGGCTGCCAGTAGCTGGAAAATTGCGTGCCCAAAATCAGATACATCAAGCCCAATCCAAATAGAAACAGCACGGCAATTGAGTCCATGCTTTCTTGGATATCATCCAGCTCGCCAGAGAAATCGAGGTTAATGTTAGGGTAACTGGCTTGCAGTTTTTCTTCCCACTGCGTCACTAGCCACGCGTTTGCTTGTACTGTATCCATACCGCCCTCGACGAGATCCGCCTCCACGGTGATAGCGCGGCGGAAGTTATAGTGGCGAATATTTCCTAAACTCTTCGCGTAGCTGGCATCGACTAGCGCTGATAGCGGGATCAAAGCACCTTGGTTATCAGGAATACGGAACTTCAATAGGTCATCGATATTGGCATAATCCCGAGCGTTAGCGCGCACACGAATCTCGAGCTTTTTGCCCTGCGATTGCATATCCGCAACCACTTCGCCATCCACCAACAGCTGCACAGTGCGCATTACATCACTGGGCTGTAAACCTGCGGTCGTGATAGCGCTGTAATCGGGTTTGACCGTTAACGTCATACGACCGGCACCGGCATCATCGCCGATATCCCGTATATCGGGCTGTGTGGCGAGGATGGCTTGGAGGTCGTTTGCGGCGCGTCGAATCTCAGCATAGTTGTCGCCGCGCACCTTGACGCTAATCGGCTTAGAAACGGGTGGCCCGCCTGCCATACGCAAAAATGAGATGCGCAGGGGCCCAGCCACCTGCTGTACCGCATCCCGCATACTATCCATCACGGCATCCACATCACGGTTTTCGGGCGTTTTCGGGTTTAAGCCGACTAAAATTTGCCCGTATTGGTTGCCGAAGAAGGGCTCTGTCTCGGTAAACATCTGGCCGGCATAAGTGGCCACGGCACGAGCTTCATCGGGCGCTAGGTGGCGCTTAACTATCGCCTCCACTTCGATCACTTTGGCTTGGGTTTTTTCCAGCGGATAGTCGGGTGGCATCTCCACGTTGACATAAAATAGACGCAGCGGGTCTGAGGCAAAGAAGTC
>JAOXRV010000116.1 GCA_025800435.1 Cellvibrionaceae bacterium
GTAATTGCCTATGCTTCAAAGAAATTGTCGCCCACGCAAAGGAACTATGCAAGCACGAAAGGGGAATTATTCGCAGGGCTGTTGTTTATGGATACCTTTTCTTACTACTTAAAAGGGCGGCCATTTCTCTGGCGCACAGACAACAAGGCCCTCCAATGGGCACACACGGCCGGCAACACCAGCCAAGTAATACAACGATGGTTAATCTCGCTGTCTGATTATCCTTTCCAGGTGGTGCATCGAGCCGGCACCAAGCACGCTAACGCAGACGCGATGTCGCGCATCGGACAACCAGACCCAGACGAACCCCCCGCCAAAATTCCCCGAATCACCGAAACAATCGGCGCTCCTTCTACCCGTCTTGACCTCGCCGACGAGCTTCCTGC
The DNA here is from genome assembly GCA_025800435.1 of Cellvibrionaceae bacterium. Classification (GTDB taxonomy): domain Bacteria; phylum Pseudomonadota; class Gammaproteobacteria; order Pseudomonadales; family Cellvibrionaceae; genus Pseudoteredinibacter. Next base: position 387 of record JAOXRV010000116.1, read on the forward strand.
GCCAGCCGTGGCCGCTGTGTCCGCGAAATTTCCACCCTTGTCCCCAGCGGCTTGGCTGCAATATTCCTCAAAGGATCTGCTCCGTCATCAAACCCATGATCCGGCGTTGAAGTTGGTCAGACAATGGCTTACCACTAAAAATATACCAGCC
>JAOXRV010000345.1 GCA_025800435.1 Cellvibrionaceae bacterium
ACCCAACTCAAGTCTCTATATCGGTATTGAATTCTAATTTTTATACGCTGTGCGTATGAATATTGTTTAAGAGTGGGGGGCTTTTGGGGTGGCTAGGCTTCTGACCAAGTGCCTGAAGTCAGCAGAAGCCTAATCACTCCAAAAGCACTCCCTACCCCTTAAGCTTACATCGTGCCGAACCTCAAATCTCAAGGCTCTACATCGGTGTTGAGTTCAGAGCTACCCTAGTATATCGAGATCTATTGCATTGAGCTTAGTGTAAGGCCAAACCCTTGTCCGGCCAATATATAGCCAGTTTTGGGTGTTCCCAACTGTTGCTGGGCTGGCTTAGACTTTGCACTTTAGGTAAGCCTTTGTAATGGTCAAATGAAACAGTGTCGGCTAGTTTTATAGTCTTTGTCGTTGTGAGAAAAAGCTATGGATCTTAAAACCAATACTAAGACCCGGCTAGTTAGGCTTTCATTGGCGCTATTGTGTATGGGTGCCTCTGCCGCCGAGCCCGGGGAGCCCAAGCCCGCCAGCAGCGAAGAAATTAGGGGGCTGCAGGTGGTCGACTGCCTTTTGCCAGGGCAGCTGCGCCGGCTTGGTCAAAGTCGATATATGACTTCTAGAAGACCCATTAAAACCAGTGCCGCGGATTGCGCTATTCGCGGTGGCGAGTACACTGCCTACGATCGGGCCGATTACAAAACAGCGTTGAGCGTATGGTTGCCAAGTGCTGAAGCGGGTGATGCAGGTGCTCAAGTCAATGTGGGAGAGATATTCGAAAAAGGCCTGGGCACAGAGCCCAACTATGAGATGGCGGCGCTGTGGTACCGCAAGGCGGCAGAGCAGGGCAACCGCCGTGGTCAGTTTAATATCGGCAGCCTTTATGAGCAGGGGCTGGGGGTAACTAAGGATCCAGCACAGGCCTTAAACTGGTACCGACAGGCTTGGGGCTTGCCCGAGGACAGTATTGTTTACCGATCCATGGCTGAGCAACAGCGCCAACAGCTTAGGGCTGAGTTAAAGCAACAGCTAGAGCAAAAGCAGGCCCAGATAGCGCTATTACAAAGGCAAATAGATAAGCTAAAGGCCGCGCAGCAGCAACACAAAGCCCAGGCGAAAGCTGATCGCAGTGCAGCTGCAGAACTCGCTTTGTTAAGAGACTTGGTGAAGGGATTGCGTCAGGCCAATGTGCAAACCGAAGAAAAACTCGCCGGCCTGGTGTTGCGCACGCCGGTTAAGGTAAAAGATTATGAGGCGCCTGGCCCAGGTGCTGATGTTACCCGGGGCAAAGCTCAGGCACTAAGCTATAGCGATACGGATTTTGGTAAGTACTATGCGCTGGTGATTGCCAATCAAGATTACAGTGAGCTAAACAGCCTCAACACTGTTAGCAATGATGCTCGGGCCTTGGCCGAGGTGCTAGAGCAGCAGTACGGCTTTGAGGTGCGGCTATTGATAAACGCCGATCGCCTCAGTGTTATGCGTGCGGTAAATCAGTTGAGTGAATCCCTGGGTGAGGATGACAATCTACTTATCTATTATGGCGGCCACGGTAGTCGTCTAGAGACCGGTGAGCGCGAAGAGGGTTATTGGCTGCCGGTTAATGCCAACCCGCCGCCAAACGATAGCCGCTGGGTACCCAATGAGTTTATAAGCAATCATTTGGCCAGGCTAAAAGCTAAGCGTGTGCTGGTGGTGTCTGATTCCTGCTATGCGGGCCTGTTGTCGAGCTCACCCGGCTATCTATTTTTTAACGCTAGGGGCCAACAGCGGAGCCAAACCGAAACCAAGGCATATATCGATTATAAACTGCCTCGTCGTTCGCGCTTGCTGTTGACCTCCGGAGGCGATAAGCCAGTGATTGATAATGGCAATAACGGTCATTCGGTATTCGCCAATGCGCTGCTGCAAAAACTGCGCAGCAACAAAACGATTTTAACCGCGCCGGAGCTATTTATGGGGGTTCTCGATAGAGTGTCAGAATCTGCCGCCAAATACGATTTTCTCCAGCAGCCTGAATACAAATCTATTAAAGGCGCCGGCCACGAAGTGGGGGACTTCTTTTTTGTACCCAGCGCAAGTTAAGCCGATGAAGTTTATTGTTGCCTGGGTGTTGTTGGCGGCGGCCGCGGTTATTAGCGCTTGCGGTAGTACTTTTCAATACCAGCGGTTTGCTGATCAGCAGGGCTGGCTGCGCTTGGTGCTAAATGGTCAGGGTTTTCAGCACCTGGCCCTCTATGATTCGGCTGAGCTTGAAACTAAGCGCCTGCGGGTGTATCTAGAGGGTGACGGCAGTCCTTGGCGCTACGGTCGCTACCCTAGCGCAGACCCCACAGCAAAACGCCCTCTGGCGTTACAGCTAATGGCATTAGACAGTACTTCCCGCTTGTATCTAGCTAGGCCCTGTTACCACATACTAAACAAGGCCTGTACATCTGATTTATGGACAGCGGAGCGCTACTCGGCTGCTGTAGTGAACAGTATGCTGAGCGCGCTTGCTGAGTTTCGGCGCAAACACCATTTCAGCGAAGTAGAAATAGTTGCCTATAGCGGCGGCGCCACACTGGCAGTATTAATGGCTGATAAAATACCGGGGCTGCGCCGGATTATTACCTTGGCCGGTAACCTTGATACTGCCCAGTGGGTAGCCGATAAAGCCTATTTACCGCTGCGTGGATCACTTGACCCAATTGTAGATGCCGACCTTAACGGGGTTGAACATACGCACTTTGTTGGTGCTAAGGATAATAATATTTTGCCGCGTTATAGCCAGGCATTTGTCCGCGCCCACGGTGGGCAACGGCATATACTGCATAATTACGATCATGTCTGTTGTTGGCTACAAGACTGGCCGGCACTAATGGAGCGTTAGTTGAAAGGTTTATGGTTGATAGCAATAAACAAGATTCGCCCACCCGTGTGTTAGAGAATGATGAAACCCTGGTCCATGACAGTGATCTAGACCAAACTCAAGCAAGCAATATCGGTGCGGCCCCGTTAGCTAATCAGGCCGCTCGGCAGTTGTACCCGGGTATGCAAATCAAACAGCGCTTTGTGCTTGAGTACAAGCTAGGTGAAGGTGGTATGGGGGCTGTCTTCCAGGCCAAAGATTTGCGGCGAGAGGAGGCTGGCGATCCAAGCCCCTATGTGGCGCTAAAGGTAATCAGTGGCCTATTGCAGCACAATCAAAAAGCCATTGTCGCGCTGCAGCGGGAAACCAAAAAATCTCAGACCTTAGCGCACCCTAATATTATCACTGTCTACGATTTTGACTGCGATGGTGATATTTACTACATGACCATGGAGTCACTACAGGGGCTTACCCTGGATCGCTATATCGCTCAGGGGCGCGGTAATCGAGCTGAACACATCGCAATTATTGAGGCCGTGGCTGGTGCCATCGCCTATGCCCATAAGCGCCAAATTGTGCATTCCGATTTAAAGCCTGACAACATATTTATTACCGAGCAAGGCGAGGTCAAGGTGCTGGATTTCGGTATCGCCAGGGCCATGGCCGAAGCTGATGATGGCGAGCAGATCGGCGGCCTAACCCCGGCCTATGCCAGTATTGAAATGCTCGAAGGGCAGGCGCCGTCACCTAACGATGATGTGTATGCCCTGGGCTTAATTGCCTACGAGCTATTGGCCGGCGAGCATCCATTCGGGCGTGTGCGAGCAGATAAACTGCCAGACTGTTCAGCTAAAAAACTAAAGGGCATTAAGAGCTTTCAATGGCGAGCGATTAGCCGGGCGCTTAAGCGCCGCGATGCTGATCGGCTAGTGGATGCGGGTGCCTTTTTAGTGTGCTTTAAGGGTAAGGGCATATTGCTAAAGAAACTGGGCGCAGTGGTAACTATACTGTCGCTCGCTTTAGTTCTAGCCTTGCTCAATAGTGGGCCAAAACCCGGCCCGGATGTGCCGTTCGAAAAGCTGCCTACAAACGTCCAGCAAGAGTTTATTCGCTTGATGACAGAGGGCGAGAGGGCACAGCAATATGGTGATTTAAATGGTGCGCTATTTTATTTTGACAAAGCTTATTTGTTACACCCGCGTAATCCTGAAGTGATGAAGCAGCTGTTGCCTTTAGTAGACGGGATAATTAAACGCACCAGCCAAATGGGTTCAACTAAAGCGCAGCAGGGGGTCGTTGTCGAATTATTAAAATACCAATCACTGTCTCAAAATCGAGAATTACTGGGCTTACACGCAGAGTTAATGCAACGGGCGGGGGAGTGATTGCCCCAACCCAGCACAGCAGGTTGGGGCAGTAGGTGTTATTTAGTGGTTTTTACGATGTTGAAATTTTGGGCACCATTGTCCCACTGGATCTGTAGATCGTAAACTTTATTCTCTGCCCGTACATTATCCACTACAACGGTTTTATTGTCCGCGTGCAGGGATGCCGAGCCTAAAATTTGTACGTCGCTAACATAGGCGTCATCGAAGCGCTCGACATTAAACTGTTGGCTTACGCTGATACTGCGATCTTGAATATCGAAGACGCGCACCGTCAAGGTGTGGCTACCTTCAGAGAGCAGGCCCCAGTTAAAGATCATAGAAAACCCCGATTTACCCGATTTGGGGTACTGGGGAAAAACTGAAGCCACATCCGGGCGAATACTGCCGTATGGGGTGCGGGTATAGGCGCCGTTGTCGATGCTCATTTCGACCAGGCGAATGTCGTCCAAGCCAACGGCCCAGCCGCGAATATTGCTAATACCGCTTTTAACCTGGCCGCTTACTGGCTCTTCCAGTTTCAGGCGCAATTGGGGGTCGTTACTGGTGGGCGCTGGGTATAAAACTCTGGCACCGGTTATATCATCGGAGGTTGGCCCGGTGATAGAGCGAAATGGCGCCTGTGGATGCATAATTGAAGAAATATTTACTTCATCAAGTAAGCCGATGGCGTAGCCAATTTGGCGGGCAGTGACCCGATGCAAATCTACGGCTGGGCCTTGATAGGCGCCGCCGTAAAAATCATACTGGTAAGCTTGGTTATAGACAATATCCGCTTCAACTAAATCGGTGGGCTTATTGTTTAGGTGGCGAACTAAGGTAACCGCAACCACATCTTCGCCAAAGTCCTCACTGCACATCTTGGCGGCCAGACCCATACCGTTGCGAACGGGGGTGTTCTCGGACGGCTTGTAGAATGGGGGGTTGCGGACGCGGCTTTCACCGCCGCTACTGCCGCTGCCGCCGCTACTGCCGCTGCCGCCACTACTACTGTCGCCGCTGCCGCTACTACTGCCATAGCCTTCGCAGGGGTCCACCGCTTCAGCAACTATTTCTATATCTAGGCCAGGTACTTGGCTGCTCCATGCGTTAATGGCAGAGCTTATTACATCATTCCAGGGGTCACCCGAAGGTAAAGTTGCCGGAATACCCACATGGAATTTGGTTTCACCGTCGGCCCAGCGTTGGCCGCTAACTTGGTAAGCCTGTGCGGAACTTATTGCTAGGCCCAGGCACAGAGGGGCCAGTTGCCATGCTTTCATTATTTCAATTCCCGAATCGAGTCCTTGAAGGTGTCTAAATCCATAACTTGCTTGGCGCCAGTATCCATTGCTACACCGGCTGCAGTATGGCTATTGCTCAAGGCGCGGGCCTTGGCGGAGCTCTGCTTAGTGGGGGTAATTTCAGTAATGGCCCGACCTTGGCTGTTGAACATGCGCTGGCCACCACTGCCTTGCTTAACGATAAAGTGGCCTTGGCCCCAGCCGCGCAAGGGGTGAACTGTTTTACCATCGAGCTGCTCTACAAAGTAGACACCGTGTTCACCGTAGCTTGGGATGCGCATGTCGCCAACCGTCATGGTGACCCCGTTAGCGGTGCCGCCCAGATAGCGCAGTTCGATAATTTCCTGCTGGTACTCACCGCGCACAATATCGTTGACTTCAAAGCTGACGTAGGTGTATATCTTTTTGCCAACCGCCTCGGATCGAATACCGACGACTTTCCCCTCAAAAACCAAGTCAGAAGTTTTGGCTAGGGTTTCAATTGGCTGCTGTATAACGGTGCTGGCCTGGGTACTTGCCAGGGGCATAACAATAGAGCTGGCCAATAGGGTGGTGGCGATGGCTTTGCAAAAAATGTTCATAGCATTTACCTGTTGTTCTGTATCAACTGAGCCTTCAGCTCTTAAAATAAATTAATAATATTGGCGATATCAAATTGTTGGGTGGCATTGCTCCACTTCAGCACTATGCGATAGGACTTGCCGTTAATACTGACATTATCTAAGGTGATGGTGTCGCCGCTAGAGCTGATGTTATCGCTAAGTTTGACTAGGTCGGCACTGCTGATGTAGCTAACATCAAACTTATCTACCATGGCCAGGCCGCTGGTGCTGGCAACATTGCCCAGCTTGTCAATCGCCCTCGCCACAATGGTGTGTGGCCCCTCTGTGTAGTTTGACCAGTTGTTGATCATTGAAAACCCAGAGTTGTTGGCATTGGGGTAAGTGGGGTACTGGGCGCCGACATCAGCGCGGCTGGCGCCATAGGGTGCGTTGTCCCAAAATACGCCATCAATATATATCTCAACTTCAGCAATGCCAGATTTGGCCACGGCCCAACCGCGTACATTGCCAACACCGACGGTGGCGCCATGACTATGTGGCTCTTCCAGTACAACTTTTAAGGGTGGCACTTCACTACCTGCCCCATACAAGGTATTGATACCTTGGTAGTCATCAGGGGTGGGCGTTTCCATATTAAGATCGCCCGCAGCTATGCGCTCTGGGTCAGTATAAGCTGGGTTCATTATCGCTGTTTGGGTGGTTTCATGCCCAAGGCCTAAAAGATGGCCGAGTTCATGCACTGCTATTCGTTTAAAGTCGTAAACGCTGCTGCCTAAAATGGGGCCGCTGTGAATATCCCAATTAACGGCCGCATTAAAAATAATATCGCTATTGGTGTAGTGACTGCCTGTGGAATATGAGACGTTAATGGCCAGCACCCCTGAGCCAAAGCTCTCAGTGCACATGGTGCTTAAAAAAGCGACACCCGATCGGTTGCCATCTTCTGGGGCAATCACGCTGGCGCCAGCGCCAACTATTCCCGCGCAGGGGTGGGCGTGATCTGCAACCTTATGGATAGTCAGGTTGTTGGCACCTTGGGTCCAGCTGTCAATCGCATCGGACATGGCGTTGTTCCAAACAGCCATGGTATAAGGCGGCTGCCCGGGGGTGGATGGAAATAACATAGGCTCATAATGAATTGTTACTTCATTATTGGGCCATTTGGGTCCACTTAATACAAAAGCACTGCAGGGCATTGCGATAGAGGCGGCAATAGTGGCTGCAAATACAGCGCTGACTGTTTTCATCATGGTTCCGTATAATCCACTTTAGCTTGACGTCAATTATAGACGTAGTTTGCAAACGTTGCCTTCTAAGCAACTGATTTGCCACACTTTTCAAGCACTAAAAAATGCATGGTCTAAGCCCTTCGATTATTGGGCATCTATGTACGTTTTGCAATTACTGTACTGGGTTAAAGCCCCCTTTTTGTGTACTGTGTCCTCTAAATTGCCTTATATGTGCTGATTTGGGTGTTTGTTGGTGCACACTTACCTGTAGTTGGCTATTGCCGCCTTATCTGTTGTATATCCCACTTTTGGGTGGCTGTGCTCCAGTTTAGTATTACCTCGTAAGCGACGCCGTCTACTCGAACATCCCCGAGGGTAATGGTGCGACCATTAACCACAGCGCCGCCGCGAATTACAACATCTTCGGGGTTCCTTACAAAAGCGTTGTCGAAACTCTGAACAGTTACAGTGGCGGAGCTGCTTTCAATATTGCCCGCATTGTCGTAGCTGCGGGCTGTCACGGTATGGCTGCCAGGGGTCAATAAGCCCCAGTTAATGATCATGGAATAGCCTGAGTCATCCGCTTGGGGGTATTGGGGGTAGGCATTGGCGACATCGCCACGAGCGCTGCCATAGGGGATTCGGCTGATAAGCCTGCCGTCGATAAGCAGCTCTACCCTAGTTATGCCAGTCGTTGCGATGGCCCAGCCTCGGATATTGGTAACTCCAGAGACAAGTTGGCCATTGCTGGGTTCTTCTATGGTCATGCGCAATGGTGGCAGTGAATTGCCACCACTGGAGCTGCCGCTGCTGGAGCTTGAGCCGCTGCTGCTGGAGCCGCCACCGCTAGAGCTTGAGCCACTGCTACTGGAGCCGCCACCGCTGCTAGAGCTTGAACTGCTGCTGGTGGAGCCGCCACTGCTAGAGGTCGAGCTACTGCTGGTCGAACCGCCGCTGCTAGAGGTCGAACCGCCGCTGCTGGAACTTGAGCCGCCGCTGGAGCTGCTGGCATCATACATGGAGCGCGCACCATTAAGATCGTCGCTGGTTGGGTTATAAATATTGCCAATTAAGGGCGCCATAATTGCGCTATTGCTACTTTCATGATCCAGGCCAATCAGGTGGCCAAACTCGTGAACGGCGACTCGCCGAAAGTCCAGGGATGATCGCTGGTTGCCATCATAGACATTCCAGTTTTCGGCGGTATTAAACACGATATCCGATTCGGTATAGTTGCTGCCAATGTTCCAGGAAAATGTTACCGCAATCACATTCTCGCCAAAGTCCTCATTGCACGCCTTGTTAAAGAAGCCAAAGCTATTCTTGTTGCCATCTTCCGGGTACTCGGGGAGTATGCCTGCACAGGGGTGGGCGGAGCTGTTGTCAAAACTTACCTGTAAGCCATTGACTGATGATGCCCATTTGTTGGCCGCCTCTTGCATGGCAGTATTCCAGCTGACGCCTGAAGGTGAGCTGCCGCTGACGCTGGTGTGAAAAGTGACATCGCCACTAGGCCAGGTGGGGCCGATTAATTCATAAGCCTGGGAAATGAGGGGGGTGCTTAAGCAGGCGCTAGCCAAAAGTAGGTGGCGAAGCTTGATCATAATGGTACCTAGGATTAACAGCTCTAGCAGATAAGAGCCCTTTGCCCGAATAACTACTAGCACTTAAGGGCTATGAGCGAAATACTATAATGATATCGCCAAAAACTACTAATGCTTTACGCTTGGGCAGCAATTTAATTGCGTTTATCGGATAATTCCGAGACGGGTTTAAGCGATTTGAGGCTTGGGCCTTTGCTGCCGTTTAAGTGCCCCAGCTAAATCATTGACAGATATAGAGAAAAATCCAAAAATCTCTTGACGCCCCCAGGGCACATGCCTATAATTCGCGGCCTTGGTTGAGGGAGCTCCCTCAAACCATGTTGATGCGGGGTGGAGCAGCTTGGTAGCTCGTCGGGCTCATAACCCGAAGGTCGTTGGTTCAAATCCAGCCCCCGCTACCAAATTCAGCGCGTGGCATTATCTAAATTTGGTAGTGTGGACGCCTTCGTTGGGCCCCTTTTTAGGGGCTTTTTCGTATCTGTTCGCCGGGTAGCGATTGGCCCGGCATTTGGAAATGGGCGTCAGGCCCATTTTTTATAGCTGTCTGATAGGTAGCACCGCTACCGGGAAAGTAGAGTTTTATGGCGTCAAAGCAGCAATTGCAGCAGCTACTCGAACCTGTGGTCGAGTCACTCGGCTGTAGCTTGTGGGGCTTAGAGTATCTATCACAGGGGCGTCACACCACCTTGCGGCTCTATATAGAGGCAGAAGAAGGTGTGGGGGTCGAGCACTGTGAAAAAGTCAGCCGCCAGGTGAGCGCGGTAATGGATGTGGAAGACCCAATTGCCGGTGAGTACACCCTGGAGGTGTCATCCCCGGGCTTGGACCGTCCTTTATATACACTGGCGCAATTCACCCAGTATGTGGGCGAGCAGGTCAGCCTGCGTCTGCGTCAGGCGTTTGAGGGGCGGCGAAAATTTAGCGGCCGCCTCAACGGGGTTGAAGGTGACGAGATTTTACTGGTCGTGGATGACGAAGAGTATCTACTGCCAATTGAGTTAATTGAAAAAGCCAATGTGGTACCCAGTTTTTAACCGGGACCAATAATCGGATGACTGCGGTAAGTGGTGAACTAAGAGGCACTTATGAGTAAAGACATTTTGTTAGTCGCAGATGCGGTTTCTAACGAGAAGGGAGTGGATCCCGAAATTATTTTTGAGGCCATCGAGCTGGCCCTGGCCACGGCGGCTAAAAAACGCTATGACGAAGAGTCCGATATCTACGTCAATATCGATCGCAAAACCGGCGATTACGAAACCTTCCGACAATGGGAAGTGGTTGACGATGATACCCTGGCCATTCTTGGCACTCAGTTCACCACTGAAGAGGCGGCCGAGGTAGACCAGGGTCTGAAAATTGGCGATATTCACCGCGAGCAAATTGAAAACGTCGATTTTGGTCGCATTGCCGCCCAGACTGCCAAGCAGGTTATCGTGCAAAAGGTGCGCGAGGCCGAGCGTGCCCAAATCGTCGATGAGTATCGCGATAAAGTCGGCGAGCTGGTTAGCGGCACCGTTAAAAAAGTGACGCGCGACAATATTATTGTCGATCTGGGTAACAATGCCGAGGGCTTGCTGGCCCGAGACCAGTTGGTTGGCCGCGAAGTGTTTCGCATGGGCGATCGCGTACGCACCTTTCTGATGGATGTGCGCCCAGAGGTCCGCGGCCCCCAGTTGTACCTGAGTCGCTCTTGTCCGGGCATGCTGATTGAGCTGTTCAAGATTGAAGTGCCCGAAATTTCCGAAGAAGTTATCGACTTAAAAGGTGCCGCTCGTGACCCAGGCTCGCGCGCCAAGATAGCGGTTTCCACCAACGATGGCCGTATCGACCCGGTTGGTGCCTGTGTCGGTATGCGCGGCTCGCGGGTACAGGCCGTCTCTAACGAGCTGGGTAATGAGCGCATTGATATCGTGTTGTGGGACGATAACCCAGCCCAGTTTGTCATTAACGCAATGGCCCCGGCCGAGATCGAATCGATTGTGGTGGATGAAGACTCCGCCTCCATGGATGTGGCGGTAGAAGAAGACAACCTGGCCCAGGCCATTGGTCGATCCGGCCAAAACGTGCGTCTGGCTTCCGAGCTGACCGGCTGGGAAATCAATGTCATGAGCGTTGATGAATGGCAGGAGAAACAGCAGGCCGAAAGCGGCAACTATATGGAGCTGTTTATGGAGGCGCTGGATGTCGATGAAGACGTCGCCGGCGTACTGGTTGAAGAAGGTTTTACCTCGCTCGAAGAAGTGGCCTATGTACCGCTGGAAGAGATGCTGGCCATCGACGGTTTTGATGAGGATATCGCCGAAGAGTTGCGTGCCCGCGCCAAAGACGCCCTGCTGACCCAGGCCCTGGCCACCGAAGAGGCCCTCGACAGCGCCGAACCCGCTGAAGACCTATTGACCATGGAGGGCATGGATCGCGCCCTGGCTTTCCAGCTGGCAAGTAAAGGTATTGTCACCATGGAAGATCTGGCCGAGCAGTCGGTGGATGAATTGATGGAAGTCGATGGCATGGATGAAGAGCGCGCCGCCGCGCTGATCCTAAAAGCCCGTGAGCCCTGGTTTGCGGACGATGCCCAATAAGTAGATTAACTGAGGAAAGATAATGGCTGAAGTAACAGTAAGCGAACTTGCCAAGTCCGTAGGTGCCTCAGTTGAGAGGCTCCTCTCTCAAATGAAAGACGCTGGTCTGTCGCAAACCTCTGCTGAGCAGGCGGTGACCGACGACGAGAAGCAAACCCTGCTGGCTTTTTTAAAGAGCAGCCACGGTGATACCGACAGTGCGCCCAAGAAAATTACCTTAAAGCGCAAAACCACAACTACCTTAAAAACCGGTAGTGGTGCGGCCCGTAAAACCGTGAACGTTGAAGTGCGTAAAAAACGCACCTACGTCAAACGTGATGCGGCGGAAGAGGCCGCTGCGGAAGTGCCGGTAGAAGTACCGGTAGCCGAGCCGGAAGTCGCCACTAGCGCAGAGCCGGTGCTTGAACCGGCGCCGCAGCCTACCCCCGCTTCTGAACCAGAGCCCGTAGTAGAGACGCCCGCCGAGGCCGAGGCCGAGCCGGCCCCTGTGCCCGCTGCGACCACTTCAAACTTTGTGGATGAGGCCGAGCAAAAGCGTGTTGCCGCCATTGCCGCCCGCCGCCAGGCCGAAGAAGAGGCCGCTCTGCTCAAGGCCGAAAAAGCCGCCGAAAAAGTTCAAGAGCAACAGTTAGCTGAGGCAGACCCCGCCGCCATTGAAGCGGCCGCCAATGAAGACAAAGGCAAACACGGTCATCCACCGCTGAAAAAACGCAGCAAGCTTGAGGATGACGAGGACGAGGCCGAGCAGCAGAAGCCTAAGAAGGCCGTTAAAAAGCCCACTGGCACTAAGAAGGCACCCAAAGTTGACCTGTCGGTGCTGGATGAAGAAGACGAGCCGGTTATCAAGCAGGCTCCGCGCCGTAACAGAGCCGCTGCCAAGCCCAGCAAGCGCCCCGCTATTAAGCTGGCCAACAACAAACACGGCTTTAAACGGCCGACAGGAAAAGTAGTGCACGAAGTAGAGGTTGGTGAAACCATCACCGTGGCCGATCTGGCTTTGCAAATGAAAGCCAAGGGTGCCGAGGTTGTTAAGCAGCTCATGAAAATGGGCGTAATGGCAACCTTAAACCAGTCCATCGACCAAGAGACCGCCATGCTGGTGGCCGAAGAGATGGGCCACAAGGTTAAAGAAAAAGTTGAGGTTACCCTGGAGACCAAGCTGGAAGAAAGCTTGGCGGTTGAGGGCGAGCAAGAGCACCGCTCACCGGTTGTGACCGTCATGGGTCACGTCGACCACGGTAAGACCTCGCTGCTCGATTATATTCGTAAAACCAAAGTTACCTCGGGCGAAGCCGGTGGTATTACCCAACATATCGGCGCCTACCGAGTACCTACCAGTCATGGCGAAATCGCCTTCTTAGATACCCCGGGCCACGCCGCTTTTACCGCCATGCGTGCCCGCGGTGCCCAGTGTACCGATGTGGTGATCTTGGTAGTGGCCGCCGATGACGGCGTAATGCCCCAGACCGAAGAAGCCGTGCAGCACGCCCGCGCTGCCGGTGTGCCCATTGTGGTCGCTATCAACAAAATCGATAAAGAAACGGCCGATCCAGACCGGGTTAAAAACGAGCTGGCCGCCAAAGATGTTATCCCCGAAGACTGGGGCGGCGATACTCAGTTTATCGAAGTCTCTGCCCACACTGGCCAGGGCATCGACGAATTGCTCGAAGCGGTTTCTTTGCAGGCCGAACTGTTAGAGCTGACCGCGCCGGTCAATGTGCCGGCTCGGGGTGTGGTGGTTGAATCGCGTATGGAAAAAGGCCGCGGTGTGGTCGCTACCCTGTTGGTACAGGGCGGTGGTTTAAAGCGCGGCGATGTGATTTTGGCCGGCCAGAGTTATGGCCGCGTACGCGCCATGGTTAACGAGCACGGCAAGCAAGTGAAAGAAGCTGGCCCTTCAACTCCAGTTGAAATTTTAGGCCTGGACAGTGCCCCCAACGCCGGTGATGAATTTGCGGTGCTAAAAGACGAGCGTCAGGCCCGCGACTTGGCGACCCAGCGTGCCGAACTGGCCCAGCAAGAGCGCCAGCAGCGCCAGCAGGCTGCCAAGCTTGAAAATATGTTTGCCAATATGGGCGCCGCCGATAAGAAGGTTCTGCCGGTGGTGCTGAAGACCGACGTGCGCGGCTCGCTTGAAGCCATCGCCGCCGCCCTGGCGGATGTCGGTAACGAAGAAGTTGAGGTTAATGTAGTCTCCTCCGGCGTTGGCGGTATTACCGAAAACGACGTTAACCTGGCCCTCACTACAGGTGCCATTGTTATCGGCTTTAATGTTCGCGCCGCTGCCGCAACCCGCGCCGTGGCCGAGGCCGAATCGGTTGAGATTCGCTACTACAGCATTATTTATCAGCTGATCGACGAAGTGAAAGGCGCGCTCTCCGGTATGCTCGAACCTGAGCGGGTGGAAGAGATTGTCGGTATTGCCGATGTGCGCGAAGTGTTCCGCTCGCCCAAGTTTGGCCAGGTGGCCGGCTGTATGGTGGTCGAGGGCACCGTGTACCGCAGCAAGCCGATCCGCGTACTGCGCGACAATGTAGTGATCTTCGAAGGTGAGCTGGAATCCCTGCGTCGCTTTAAAGACGATGTACAAGACGTGCGCAATGGCATGGAGTGTGGTATCGGCGTAAAAGACTACGACGTAAAAGTGGGCGACCAGATCGAAGTTTACGATGTGAAAGAAGTCGCACGGGAGCTGTAACGCCGTATGGCACGGGAATTTAAACGTACCGATCGCCTGGGGGATGCTATTCAGCGCTCCCTGGCGCAGCTTATCCAGTTTGAGATTCGCGACCCCCGCATCGGCATGGTCAATATCAACGATGTGGTCGTCAGCCGCGACCTGTCCAATGCCAAGGTCTATATCGCCTTTGTCGGCGAAGACGACGCCGAGCGCAGCCAAGAGGGTGTGGATGTGCTCAATAAAGCCGCCGGCTTTTTGCGCAGCCAGCTGTCGCGCGAGCTGGATACTCGCACTACGCCGCGTTTGCAGTTTGTCTACGACCGCACCGCCATCGACGGTAATGCCATGAGCCGCTTGATCGATCAAGCCGTCGCCGCTGACAAGCACGACCCGGACGGCGAGTAAGACTGAGATGGGCCGCAAGCGTTTTAAAGGTCGTGCCCTCAATGGGGTGCTGGTGCTCAACAAAGATGGTGGCATGAGCTCTAATGATGCCCTGCAGCAGGCCAAGCGTCTGTTTTTTGCCGCCAAAGCTGGTCATACCGGCGCGCTGGATCCACTGGCCACTGGTGTATTGCCCATTTGCTTTGGCGAGGCGACTAAGTTTTCCCAGTATTTGTTGGATTCGGACAAGCGCTACCGCAGCACCTTTTGCCTGGGCGTTAGTACCGAAACCGGCGATGCCGATGGCCAAGTGTGCGCCCGCACTTCGGCGCACGGGCTAGAGCAAGCCCAGGTGGAGACAGCGCTAGCGGCTTTTCGCGGCGATATAAAACAAGTGCCGTCGATGTACTCGGCGCTCAAACACAATGGCCAGCCTTTATATAAGTTGGCCCGCCAGGGCATTGAGGTAGAGCGCCCGGCCCGGGCTGTGAGCGTATACGAACTCAGCCTGCTAGGGTTTCGATCGGCGGCTGAGCTGGGCCAGGATTATGCTGAGGTCGATGTCGAAGTATTCTGCTCCAAGGGCACCTATATTCGCAGTATCGCTGAGGATTTGGGGGTGTCGCTGGGCTTGGGGGGGCACGTCAGCCGCCTGCATCGGGTGGCGGCGGGGCCCTTCCACGAAGACCAGGCCGTCGGTTTGGAGGCTCTGCGCAGCGAACGCGGTGAAGGCCTGGCCGAGAGCCTAGATCACCACTTGCTCAGCATGGACACGCCGGTGGCCCAGTTTGCTGCCCTGACCCTGCCCGAGAGCTCGGCCTATTATTTTCGCCAGGGCAACCCGGTGATGGATGCCCAGGTCTATCGCCTGGGGGAGGAAGGTGATATGGTGCGTGTCTTCGATCAGGCTGGTGAGTTTTTAGGCGTTGGCAGCCTCACCGACGAGGGCCAAGTGGCGCCTAAGCGCTTGGTAGTGGCGCAATAAGTAGTGACGCAATAGATAGCGAATAGATAGCGGCGCACAACGCCCAATAATCTAATTGCCGACAGTAGAGGCCCGCTGGGCTAAGCTGTCAGGGCAAGCGGCTGTTGTTTCCGCCCTGACGGAAGTGACTGCGATATAGAATTTACCCTTCGGGGTAAATGGTGTCGTCCCTAAGAAGACGGTGCCAGCTGTGCCCGCAAGGGCTTAGCCCCGCTGTAAATATGCACGGCGAGGCCGAATTGAACTGCATATTAAACGAGGATATGACTATGGCACTAAGTGCTCAAGAAAAGGCTGAGATTGTAAAAGAACACGCTCGTGGTGAAGGTGACACCGGTTCTCCGGAGGTTCAAGTAGCTTTGTTGACCCACAACATCAACAAACTGCAGGGCCACTTCTCCGACCACAAGCAGGATCATCACTCTCGCCGCGGTCTGATCCGCATGGTAAACCAGCGTCGCAAGCTGCTGGACTACCTCAAGGGTAAAGATTTGAATCGCTACGCTGAGCTGATCAAGAAGTTGGGCCTGCGTCGTTAATTCTTTATACCTGCCGCCAGTCACTAATCATTGCTGATTATTGGCTGGCGCTTCGGCTACTGCCGAGACTGGGCACGCTTTACGGCGTGCTTTGTTCGTTGTTTAGGACAAGAGATTACCAGCACCGACTGCAATTTTAGTTTGTGCGAGAGCCTTGGGGCGGGTAGTCGGTGCTGTGGGCTTGGCCGTTAGGCTGAGCCAACAACCGGCTGCTCGCCCCGGGCTCGGTATCGAAGCTTCGAAGCTGGAGCGCGATATCACTGTAAACCCCCGACGGCAATGGGGCCGTAGGGTTCGAATAGAATGAAAACTGAAAACAAGAAGGAAACGTCGTGAATCCAGTAATCAAGACATTCCAGTATGGCAACGAGACCGTTACCATCGAAACCGGGCGCATCGCCCGTCAAGCCACCGGTGCTGCTTTGGTCACCATTGGCGAAACCTCGGTACTGACCACCGTGGTTGGCGCCAAAAACGTACGCGAAGGCCAGGACTTTTTCCCCCTGTCTGTACACTACCAAGAGAAAGCCTATGCCGCCGGTAAAATTCCCGGCGGTTTTTTTAAGCGCGAAGGTCGCCCTTCCGAAAAAGAAACCCTGACCTCGCGTCTGATCGATCGCCCTATCCGCCCACTGTTCCCCAATGGCTATATGGCCGAGGTACAGGTGGTGTGTACGGTAATGTCGACCGATAAGAAAACCGATCCCGATATCGCCGCCATGATCGGCACCTCCGCCGCCCTGGCCATCTCTGGCATCCCCTTTAACGGCCCCATCGGTGCCGCCCGAGTGGGTTACACCCAGGCCGACGGCTACCTGTTAAACCCCGATTACGCCACCCTGGCTGGCTCTGAGCTGGATATGGTTGTCGCCGGCACTCAGGACGCCGTGCTGATGGTTGAATCCGAGGCTGCCGAGCTGCCCGAAGATATTATGCTGGGTGCGGTTCTCTACGCCCACCAAGAGCTGCAAGCTATCGTTCAGGCCGTCAACGAACTGGCCGGCGAAGCGGGTAAAGAAGCCTGGACCTGGGAAGCCCCGGCCAGCAACGAAGCCCTGGCCGCCGCGGTTGCCGAGCAGTTTGGCGAAGGTATCGGCAATGCCTACCGCATCACCGATAAAATGGAGCGCTACAATGCCCTGGGCGCCTTGCGCGACCAAGCCGCCGAGGCCCTAGCCGACGACGAAGCCGGCATCAGTGCCGACGAAGTTCGCTCCGTCTTTAGCAAGCTGGAGAAGCGCACCGTGCGCCAGCGCGTAGTTGCCGGTGAACCCCGTATCGACGGTCGCGACAATAAAACCGTTCGCGCCATTGAGGTGGAAGTGGGCGTACTGCCTAAGGCCCACGGCTCGGCGCTGTTTACCCGCGGCGAGACCCAAGCGATTGTGGTGTCTACCTTGGGTTCTGCCCGCGACGCCCAGATCATCGATGCGCTAGAAGGTGAGCGCCGCGATAATTTTATGCTGCACTACAACTTCCCACCCTACTCAGTCGGTGAGTGCGGGCGTATGGGTGGCACCGGCCGCCGTGAAATCGGTCACGGCCGCCTGGCCCGTCGCGGTGTCGCTGCGGTACTGCCCACCGAAGAGGCCTTC
>JAOXRV010000123.1 GCA_025800435.1 Cellvibrionaceae bacterium
AGCTGGGTGGTCTGGTAGCCCTTGGGCAGGTCGGGGTAAAAGTAGTTTTTGCGCTCAAAGAAAGAGCGCTTGCCAATTTCGGCGTCGATCGCCAGGCCAAACATAATCGCCTTGCGATAGGCTTCTTCGTTCACCACCGGCAAGGTGCTGGGCATGGCCAGGTCGATGGCGCAGGCCTGGGTGTTGGGCTCGGCGCCAAAAGCGGTGCTGGCGCCCGAGAAAATTTTGGTCTGGGTGTTGAGCTGTACGTGTACTTCCAGCCCGATAACGGTTTCCCACTGCATTGTCTATCTCCTTAATCCAGCGCCGGGGCGATTTGGCTGTGGAAGTCGGTGGCCAGCTGGTACTGGTGGGCAATATTTAACAGCTGCCCCTCGCGCCAATAGTTGCCGGTTAGCTGCAGGCCTACCGGTAAGCCGTCCACAAAGCCACAGGGAATGGACATGCCGGGCAGGCCGGCCAGGTTAGTGGCGGTGGTGTAAATATCTTCCAGGTACATGGCCACTGGGTCTTTGCCCATGGCGCCCAGTTTAAAGGCCGGGGCGGTGGCGGTGGGGCCCATAATCACGTCCACCTCATCGAAGGCGTTGACAAAATCTTGCTTGATCAGGCGGCGCACCTTTTGCGCCTTGCTGTAGTAGGCATCGTAGTAGCCGGCCGAAAGGGCATAGGTGCCCACTAAGATGCGGCGTTTTACCTCCTCGCCAAAACCCTCGCTGCGCGAGCGCTTGTACAGATCCATCAGGTCTTTGGGGGCGTCACAGCGGTGGCCGTAGCGCACGCCGTCAAAGCGCGATAGGTTGGCCGAGCACTCGGCCGGGGCAATCACATAATAGGCGGGTACCGCCAGCTCGTTGTGGGGCAGGGTGATTTCCTTAATGGTGGCACCGAGTTGCTCATATTGTTTTAAAGCCGCTTGAATCAGTTCGGCCACCCGTTGGTTTAGACCTTCGCCGAAGTATTCTTTTGGCACGCCAATACGCAGGCCGTCGAGGCTCTGGCCGAGGCCGGCTCGGTAGTCGTCGATGGGGGCGTCCATACAGGTGGAATCTTTGGCGTCAAAGCTGGCCATGGCCTGCAGCAGTATGGCGCAGTCCTCGGCGGTGCGGGCGATGGGGCCGCCCTGGTCGAGGCTGGAGGCAAAGGCGATCATGCCCCAGCGGCTGACCCGGCCGTAGGTGGGCTTGAGCCCGCTGACACCACAGAGGCTGGCGGGCTGGCGGATTGAGCCGCCGGTATCGGTGGCGGTGGCGCCGGGGGCCAGCAGTGCGGCCACCGCCGCGGCCGAGCCGCCGGATGAGCCGCCGGGCACGCGCGCGGTATCCCAGGGGTTCTTGACCGCGCCGTAAAAGCTGCTCTCATTGGTGGAGCCCATGGCGAACTCGTCCATATTGGTCTTGCCCAGGCTCACTGCGCCTGCGGCCTTAAAATTGCTGACCACGGTGGCATCGTAGGGCGGTACAAAATTATCCAGCATTTTTGAGCCGCAGGAGGTTTTTACCCCGTCGGTGCAAAAAATATCTTTGTGGGCAATGGGCACCCCGCATAGGGTGGGGGCCTCGCCCGCTGCCAGGCGCGCATCGGCGGCCTTGGCTTCGGCCAGGGCACGCTCTTCGGTAATGCTGATATAGCTGTTGTAGCTCGGGTCCAGGCGCGCAATACGCTCCAGGTAGTGCTGGGTCAGCTCGGTGCTGCTAAAGGCTTTTTCCCGCAGGCCCTGGGCCAGTTGGGCAATGGTCATCTGATGCATTTTGTTAGCTCTTAATCGATTACCTTGGGTACCAGGTACAGGCCCTGCTCGGCGGCGGGGGCGATGGCCTGAAACTGCTCGCGTACATTGTCTTCGCTAACCGTGTCGGCGCGCAGGCGCTGGCTGGCGTCCTGGGGGTGGGCCATGGGCTCAACCCCGTCGGTGTCGGCGGCTTGTAAACGGTCGACCAGGGCGAGAATGCCGTTGATGCTGTCGGCCACCTCGCTGGCGGTAGTGTCGTTAATATCCAAACGGGCCAGATTGGCCAGCTTGGCGATGTCAGATTGATCCACAAAAGGCTCCAGTGTGTGATGGTGTTGCCAAATCTGGTGTTATAACAGAGAAGTTCGGCAAATTCGGCGTTATTTGGGCGAAAATTGGCCAACTGCGCTGGCATTTTCTCCAAAACGACAAACTTACCACAATTGCGCCTTGCCCTAAATCCCCTGCATTGATAGAGTGCGGCAGTTGCGCGGCGTATGCCTGAAATTTGTGCGCAGCCGCAGCAAGCCAGGGCCAGAGCCACTTTCTACGCTGCTGCAGGGAATCCGACGCCAACATCCTTTGCGGGTGAATTTTATACAGGTTTTGTCTGGTTTAGAGGTGGGGAACTCTAAGGTTTTGCTAGACTCAATTTGCTGTTGGATTTTATTTAAGACTTCATAAAAAAAGGTGTAGAAAACCCATGCTTAAAGGCCTTCGCGGGATGTTCTCAAATGATCTTTCCATTGATCTGGGGACGGCGAATACCCTCATCTATGTGCGCGATCGGGGAATAGTATTGGACGAGCCGTCAGTGGTGGCCATTCGCCAGCACAACGGACAAAAAATAGTGGAAGCAGTGGGTATAGAGGCCAAGCGCATGTTGGGCCGTACACCGGGCAATATTGTTGCCATCCGCCCCCTCAAAGACGGCGTTATCGCCGATTTCCAAGTAACTGAAAAAATGCTCCAGCACTTTATTAAAAAAGTGCATGAAAACAATTGGTTCCAGCCAAGCCCCAGGGTACTGGTGTGCGTTCCCTGTCTCTCGACTGAGGTAGAGAAGCGCGCCATTCGTGAATCGGCCCTGGGCGCCGGCGCGCGCGAAGTGCGCTTGATTGAAGAGCCCATGGCCGCCGCCATCGGCGCAGGCCTAAAGGTCGAAGAAGCCAGCGGTTCCATGGTTGTGGATATCGGTGGCGGTACCACCGAGATTGCGATTATCTCCTTAAACGGTGTGGTCTACTCCGACTCGGTGCGGGTTGGCGGTGACCGCTTCGACGAGGCCATTGTCAACTATGTGCGCCGCAACTACGGCAGCGTGATTGGCGATGCTACCGCCGAGCGCATCAAACAAGAAGTGGGCTGTGCCTATGCCGGCAGCGAGGTGCGCGAAATTGACGTGCGCGGACGCAATCTGGCCGAGGGTGTGCCCAGAAGCTTTACCCTCAACAGTGATGAGGTGCTAGAGGCGCTGCAAGAGACCCTGGCCGGTATCGTCCAGTCGGTGAAGTCGGCGCTGGAACAATCGCCCCCAGAGCTGGCCTCGGATATTGCCGAAAGCGGTATTGTGCTGACCGGTGGCGGCGCGCTATTGCGCGACCTCGACCGCCTCTTGGCCGAAGAGACCGGGCTGCCGGTAATTGTCGCCGAAGATCCCTTGACCTGTGTGGCCCGCGGCGGTGGTAAAGCCATGGAGCTAATGGAC
>JAOXRV010000152.1 GCA_025800435.1 Cellvibrionaceae bacterium
GATTTAAGCTCCTTTAGCCGCCTGTTTCAGCGCAAGACCGGCCTAACCCCTCGGGCCTACCGCCAACGCTTTCAAAACCAACAGCGTTCAGGTACCGATGGCTAGGACAACTAAGTAACAATAAAAACAATTTTAGGGTCGTAATGCCATGGCAAAAACCTGCGTAATTGTGGGCGCCTCCCACGCCGCCGCCCAGCTGGCCCCCAGCCTGCGTCAACAGGGCTGGGAAGGAGACATTATCGTCATTGGCGATGAACCCTACGCCCCCTATCACCGCCCGCCCCTGTCGAAAACTTTTCTCAGCGGCGAGAAAACCCTACAGCAGATTTTGATCCGGCCCGAGGCGGCCTATGAAAAAGCCGATATAAAACTGCGACTGGGGCTGCGCGTTGAAACCATCGACCGCGCCAATAAAACCCTGCAGCTTAGTAACGGTGAAAGCCTAGCTTACGACAAGCTGGCCCTGTGCACCGGCTCGCGCCCACGCCAGGTGCCCATCCCCGGCGCCGAGCTAAAAGGCGTACACTATTTGCGCACGGTGGATGATATAGAAGCCATACGCGCCGATCTTAAAGACAATGCCAAAGTTGCCATTATCGGCGGCGGTTATATCGGCCTGGAAACCGCCGCTGCCCTAAAACAACTGGGCGCTGAAGTAACCGTGCTGGAGATGATGGAACGTATTTTACAGCGGGTAACGGCGCCACAAATCTCTGAGTTTTACCAGCGCTTACACACAGATGCCGGGGTAAACATTGTAACCGGCACCGGCGTCGATAAAATTAACGGCGAGGGTTGGGTCAGCGGCGTCAGCTGCAGCGATGGCCAGCAGCTAGCGGCGGATATCGTTATTATTGGCGCCGGTATTGTGCCCAATACCGAGCTGGCCGAAGCCGCCGGCCTGGCGATTGACAATGGCATTGCGGTTAACCAATACGCCTGTACCCAAGACCCGGATATTGTTGCCGCCGGCGACTGCGCCAGCTACCCCCACCAGCTGATTGGCGCGCGGGTGCGCTTGGAATCTGTGCCCAACGCCGCCGAAATGGCCAAAACCGCTGCCGCCAGTATTTGCGGTAAGCAGCTGGACAACCATAGCCACCCCTGGTTCTGGTCTGACCAATACGATATTAAACTGCAAATTGCCGGCTTTAATCTGGGTTACGACCGAGTACTGGTCCGCGGCGACAGCGACAGCAAGTGTTTTAGCGTTTGGTATTTTAAGGGCCAGCAACTGCTGGCCGCCGACTGCATTAACAACCCCAAGGAGTTTATGCAGGCCAAGCAGCTGTTGGCCAACAACATTAACCCCAGCGACGCACAAATCACCGACCCAGAGTTTGACCTTAAAACACTACTATAAAAGCACTAGATAGACTGATAAGAGGAACACCATGCCTTTAATTAATTATATTGATGCCAGTGGCAACCAGTTTGAAGCCGACGTCGAGGTGGGCAGCAATGTGATGCAAGGTGCCGTTGACAATATGATCGATGGTATTCTGGCCGAATGCGGCGGCGCCTGTGCCTGCGCCACCTGCCACTGCTATGTGGATGAAAACTGGTTGGATAAAGTTGAACAAGCCAGTGCGGCGGAAAAAGATCTGCTGGATGCTGTGGTCGACCCCAAACACAATAGCCGCTTGAGCTGCCAGCTAACCGTAACTGCGGGTATGGATGGCTTGGTGGTACACCTGCCTGCCAGCCAGTATTAGTTAAGGTACCTTAACGCTGCAAAGTGAGGGCATCATTGTTCAGCCCTCACTTTTCAGCTATCGCGTCTAACACCTTCCGATAGCTTACGATACCTTATAAGCCGCTACCATCGCAGTCAGGTTGCTCGCCAAACCGTTGAGCTGAGTGCTGATGCTGCTTAATTCGCCGGTTCTGGCGCTGCTGCTTTCCGATAAGTTGGAAAGATCATGAGTGCTGGTGGTAATTTCTCGTATCACCGCCGACTGCTCCTCTGCCGCGGTTGCCACCTGCTCGTTCATTGCCGATATTGTCTTAATAATATCGATGGTTTCACCGAGCGCCATTTTAGAGCCTTCTGTCTCTTCAACATTGGCCTGTACCTGAGTTAACCCAGAGCGCATAGCACCGACCGCCATATTGGAATCTGCCTGCAGCGATTCGATCATCGCTGAAATTTCACCGGTGGCATCCTGGGTGCGCTTAGCCAGGCTGCGCACCTCATCGGCGACCACCGCAAAGCCCCGCCCTTGCTCGCCAGCT
>JAOXRV010000155.1 GCA_025800435.1 Cellvibrionaceae bacterium
CTGGACCCGATAGCGCCGCCCACGTGGCCCTACGACAATCGAATCAAACAGAGCCCGGCGACAGTGCCAGCAGAACAGATCCAGACCCTGGAAACCAGCGCCGGCTAGAAGATTGGAAACAAGCGGGCAGGCACCGCTGCCCGCTACTATTTTGTTTACACCGTACGCCACGCCCGTGGCGCACTAGCCTGTCGTTAATCGACTACGCAAACGACGTCTTCGGCCTGCAGGCCTTTATCGCCATTTTGTAAGTCAAACTCTACTTTTTGTCCTTCGGCCAATGAGCGATAGCCTTCTCCGCGGATACTGCGGTAGTGAACAAACACATCGTCACTGCCCTCACCGCGGGTTATAAAGCCATAACCCCGTGCGTTGTTAAACCACTTTACCGTACCACTCGCACGATCTGACATCCTAACCACCCTTCCTTTTAGTAATAATATATAACCAGTATCTACATCCGCCTTTTTCCTTGGCATTGTCAGTCAGTTAACTGAACGTACATCAAGCCAAGGCGGAGCATAAACTACCCAACGATAGCTCTAGAGCTTCCGCCTGGCGCCGGAATTTCTGTTCATCGACAGCTAATTATTCCAACGTCTATTACTTTTTAAGGTATTTTATTTTAATTGTCTAGTGCTTAAGTGTTAATATTGTCACGCTCTTTGATATTACTTTAGCCTATACCTCATATAAACCAGTAAATATCTTTATTATTTCCTTCGCTCGGCCAACACAGCCTTCCAGCTGAGCGTATATATCATCCATTGTGATTATTTTGCTGTCCAAGCCGGCGCCCCAATTCACCACCATGCACAAAGCGGCGTAATTAAGTTCGGCCTCCCGCGCCAGTGCGGCCTCGGGCATCAAGGTCATACCCACCAAATCGCAGCCATCATTGGCCAAACGTTTTATTTCGGCGGCGCTCTCCAAACGCGGGCCCTGGGTGCAGGCGTAACAAGCCGGGCTTAAGCCCTCGCCTAGCGCCGTGGCCAGGCTTTGGCGCAGGGGTTCGCTAAAAGGCTCACTAAAATCGATATGATCCAAGGGGTAGTGTTCGCCATCAAAAAAGCTGTTGTCACGGCCATAGCTGTAATCAATTACCTGATCGGGAATCACCAAACGCCCTGGCTCCATGGCGGCACTAATGCCGCCCACGGCGTTAACCGTTAGCACGTCGGTCACCGCCAGTGACTTAAGCGCCCAAATATTGGCGCGGTAATTAATGGCGTGTGGCGGCAAATGGTGTTCACTGCCGTGGCGGGGCAAAAACCATAGGCAAAAACCATTAGCCAGTTGCAGCAGCTGCACTGGCGCCTCGCCAAAGGGCGTTTCAATATTTAATGTGCCGATTAATTTTGCACCTTCAAATTTATCCAGGCCCGAGCCGCCAATCAGCGCGAGACCCGGCCCCTGTTCTAACCCCAAAGACTGCAAATACGGGCGGCAAAATTCGGCCTCAATTGCTAAAGCCATAACAAACCTTTATCAGTTGGAATTGCGACGCAAAAACTTCTTATCCAG
>JAOXRV010000169.1 GCA_025800435.1 Cellvibrionaceae bacterium
TATTGGGCAGCCGCGCCACTTCATCGCGCAGCTTTTCCGCCAGCTGGGTCAGGCGTTTTTCACCAACATCGCCATGCACCGCCAGGCGCATCATTTCATCGCGGTAAATTGTTTGACGCACCACCGGCGGCTCGATACCCCGGGGCAGCGAGTTAACACTATCGACCCGCAGTTTTACCTCGTTCACGAAATCGGCAATATCCACCTGGGCCTTGGCGCGTACTCGAATTTGACCAAAGCCTTCGGCGGCAAGAGAATCGATGCGATCGACATCATCCAAGTCGCGCAGCGCCTCTTCAATACGCACCACCACTTGCTCTTCCACCTCCTGGGGCGCGGCACCCAACCAACCGACATTGACCTCGGCCTGGTTGGCGGCAAACGCGGGAAACACCTCGCGCTCAACATTCACATAGCCCAGCACACCGGCCATAATAATGCCTATCATCAATAGATTGGCGGCAACCGGGTTTTTAACAAACCAGGGAATAATCTTATCCATTTGCGCTCAGCTCCTTGGTCTGGGGCATGGTTGCGCTGGTTTTATCGCGGCTCATGGTATTGACCGCCATACCTTGACTGGGGTTGCGCAGGGGCGACACCACCACCTGCTCGCCGGCCTGTACCGCACCGCGAATAAGTGCTCGCTCGGGGGATTTTTCAATCACCTGCACCTCGCGCACATCAAGGCGTTTATTTTCATCGACCACATAAATTTTATTGCCGGCGCGCAGGGCCGCGCGGGGAATCGCCAAGGCCTGCTCTAAGGTCTCGCCGTAAACCTGGGCTTTAACATAGAGACCAACGGCCAGCGGGGTTTGCTGGGCATAGGGGTCTTTCACCTCGGCCAGGGCATAGACAAGGCGGGTGTTTTGATCAAAGGCGGCAGCGACGCGCGTTAACTGCCCCTGCCAGGTTTTTAACTGGCCGCCGACAGTGGCACTAAGCTCTACCAGCGGTGCATTGTCGGCTTCGGCCACAAAGCCAATGGGTAAATTCAAAGACGCCAATTGACTGTCGCTTAGGGGCAGGCGCAATTTTACTTTATCGGTGGCAAAGGCTCGGCCCAATTTACTGCCGGCACCAATATACTGGCCGATATTGGCACTGATAGATTTTAAACGGCCGGCGAATGGCAGTGATATTTTTGTGCGTTTTAAATTCAGCTCGGCCTGGGCCAAATCGGCCTCGGCAGCTTTCAGATTGGCGGCCGCCTCGGCCAGCTGGGGCTTTTTAAGTGCCAGCGCCGAGGGATTTTTATAGCCTTTTAACTGCTGCCGCGCGACGGCCGCATCGGCCTCGGTTTGCTCTACCCGGGTGCGCGCTTCGGCCACCCTGGCCTGGGCGCGCTTGAGCGCCAATTGATAGTCGGCATCATCAATCCACAGCAGAGTTTGGCCCGCCTCAAAGCGGCCGCCCTCGATATATTCCGGGGATACCTTCTTAACCATGCCGCTGACCTGGCTGACCAGGTCGATTTCAGTGATGGGCTTTACCTCGGCCTGGGTGCGCACGCTCAGGGTAACCTGTTGGCTTGTTACTGACTCTACGAATAGGGACGGAGCTTGGCTGGCTTGTTCTTTTTTCTCGGGCTCTGGCTTGGTCAGGTTCAATACCGCCACGGCGGCAACCCCAAGGCCGATCACGGCGGCTGGGGCAATAAATTTTAGCAGGCGATTCATTATTGGCATCCTGTAATCTGGGACTGCCTTATTGGCAGTTTGTAGATTAGACGAAAGTGCCGTCAAAAAGGTTGCACAAAAGTTAGGGCGAGTGATTTATTAGGTAAGCAGAGGCCGACACAAATATTAGAAAATATAGATATATCGAAGCGTTTTATATCATTTGGCTAAAAAGCCAGAAATTGCCTGAATCAACTGCTCGGTTTGCGCCAGGGTGCCAACGGTAATCCGCAGGCCCACGCGGCCATTCAGATCGGCTTTGGGGCGCACCAGAATACCGTCAGCGGCCAGCGCCTCGGCCATGGCCTCGGGCTGCTCGGGAAAGGCCCACAGATAATTGGCGGCGGAGGGCCAGTAATCGACACCTCGCTCATCGAGAAAACGCTCCAACAGCGGCTTAGCCTCGTCCATAACCTCACGCACGTAAGTGCGGGTATACTCGGGTGAATCCAGTGCCGCGCTGGCAGCAACGATAGCCATTTGATTAATATCGTAGGGCCCGCGCACATTCAGTAGGGTTTGAATATTCTGCGGCGCCGACAGCAGATAGCCGAAACGCAGTGATGGTAAACCCCAGGTTTTGGAAAAGGTGCGGGTAATCACAATATTGCTATATTTTGTCAGCAGGCTGGCGCAGCTGGCAGCGCTGTACTCGTAGTAGCACTCGTCGATTAAGATCGCCGCCTCGGGCGCGGCCTCGGCAATGCGAGCAATCCCGGCGTTATCCACCAAAGTGCCACAGGGGTTATTGGGGTTGGCAATAACAATTACCCGAGTAGCCGCAGTAATGGCGGCCAACACTTCTTCAAGCGGGTAGCCACGCTCGCGACTGTAGGCCGGGCTGACAATCTTTAAGCCCTCGACCTTGGCCACTTGCTCATACATGGCGAAGCTCGGCTGGGGAATAATAATCTCGCCATCGGCCTGGGCGGCAGCGCGAATAATCAGCTCGATACCTTGGTCGGAGCCATTGCTGAGCATCACCTGGTTTTCATCAACGCAGCAATAGTTCGCCAGGCGCTGGCAGATATTCCCATAAAAGGGGTACTGCTGCAGGCGATCCGTTTCAATATAATCGATGAGGGCCTGTTTAATGGGCGCACTGATGGGAATGGTGCGCTCATTAAAATCCAGCAGGGTGTAGTCGTCCGGGTTGCGCCCTTCCAGCGGCGGCTGATAGGCACTCATGGCTTCGATATGCGCTTTAAAAATTCCCATCATCCCCGCCCTTCACTCAAAACCAAGTTATCCCGGTGGATCAACTCGTCATCGCCACCGTAGCCCAGAATGGCTTCAATCTGCTCGCTGGGCTTACCGATAATACGGCGGGCCTCATCGCTGTTGTAATTGACCAGGCCGCGAGCAATTTCTTCGCCGGCCTGGTTACAGCACAGCACCAGCTCGCCGCGGGTAAATTCACCGACCACGGCGGTTACCCCCACCGGCAGTAAACTTTTGCCCTGGCTACATAACACCCGGCTGGCCCCGGCGTCGAGACTGAGCCGACCCTTGGCCTGCAAATGACCGGCCAGCCATTGTTTGCGCGCTGCATCCGGGCGCCGGTCGGCCAATAATAAAGTGCCCAGCTCAGCACCCGTGCGCAACTCGGTCAGCACTCGCGGCAGGCGTCCACCGACAATCACCGTATGGGCGCCGGAACGGGCCGCCGTTTTGGCGGCGCGCACCTTGGTTTTCATACCGCCGCGGCCGAGTTTGCCACCACCCCCGGCCTTGGCCTCTAAGCTGCCATCGGCGACACTGGCCTGGCCGATCAGTTTGGCCCCAGGGTTGCTGCGCGGGTCACTGTCGTACATACCGTCTTGATCGGTCAAGATCACCAACACTTCGGCTTCGACCAAATTGGCCACCAGCGCGCCCAGGGTATCGTTATCGCCAAAGCGAATTTCATCGGTAACCACGGTGTCGTTTTCGTTAACGATGGGCACCACCCCCAGGCTTAACAGGGTGTTTAATGTCGAGCGCGAATTTAAATAACGCTCGCGGCTGGAGAGGTCGTCGTGGTCGAGCAGCACCTGGGCAGTCTGCAAATCATATTGCTGAAATTCTTGCTGGTAGGTCTGCACCAAACCAGCCTGGCCCACCGCCGCGGCGGCCTGCAAGTCATGAATCGAGCTGGGTCGGCTAGCCCAACCCAGGCGCGTCATACCGGCGGCCACTGCACCGGAGGAAACCAGCACAATTTCCAGCCCCTGCTGGCGCAGCTGGGCCAATTGCTCGACCCAGCGACCGATAGCGGCCTCATCCAGGCCACGGCCATCATTGGTCAATAGGGCACTGCCGATTTTTACTACCCAGCGCCGGCTTGTTGTTAATAAATTGCGGCTCATTGTCTTTGCTATGGATATTTTTTACGGTTTTAATTGCCCGCCATTCCCGCCTTCGCCGGGATGACGAAACGTCCTAGGGCACATACTCGACATCTACATCGTAGTCGTCATCGTCCCAATCATCGTCATCATCGCCCTGCTTGGCGGCCAGGCGCTCGGCACGATGGCGCTCGCGCAGCTCTTCGATCCGATCGCGGGCCTCTTCCTGCATTTTGGCCTGTAACGCCAGCTCGGCCTCGACCAGTTCGGGCTGAGCTTTTTCGCTCTCCCAGCACTCTTCGAGGTGCTCCAAAATTTGGTTACACATTTCGTGGGTGCCGGTTTTATTAATGGCGGCAATTTTAAATACCGGCCCCTGCCAATTGAGGCGCTCAATCACCGCCTGGCAAGCGGCCTCGGCTTCGTCCTCGGGCAGCATATCCAGCTTATTGAGCACCAACCAGCGGGGTCGCTCGGCCAGGGTGGGGCTAAAGCGCTCCAGCTCTTGCACAATGGTTTCTGCATTTTCGGCCGGGGTAGTGCCGTCGTAGGGGCACATATCCACCAGGTGCAAAAGAATACGGCAGCGGGTTAAGTGCTTTAAAAAACGAATGCCCAGGCCCGCCCCTTCGGCGGCGCCCTCGATCAAACCGGGAATATCGGCCACCACAAAACTGCGGTGATCGTGCACCTTAACCACACCCAGGTTGGGCACCAAGGTGGTAAAGGGATAGTTGGCGACCTTGGGCTTGGCCGAGGAGATGGCCCGAATCAGGGTCGACTTGCCCGCATTGGGCAAGCCCAGCAGGCCCACATCGGCAAGCACTTTTAGTTCGAGTTTTAAATTGCGCTGCTCGCCGGGCTTACCCGGACTGGTTTGGCGCGGGGCGCGGTTAACGCTGGATTTAAAGCGGGTATTGCCAAGCCCGTGCCAGCCGCCCTTGGCCACCAACAGGCGGTCGCCGGCTTTGCGCAGATCGCCCAGCACCTCCTCGGTATCCATATCGATGGCGGTGGTGCCCACCGGTACTTTTAACACCATATCACTGCCCTTGGCGCCGGTGCAGTTACCGCCGCGCCCAGGCTGGCCATGCTCGGCCCGGTACTTGGGCTGGTAGCGGTAATCCACCAGGGTGTTTAGGTTATCGTCGGCCTCAAGGTAGACGCTGCCGCCGTCGCCACCGTCGCCACCGTCGGGGCCACCTTTGGCGACAAATTTCTCGCGCCAAAAACTCAGGCAGCCGTTGCCACCGTTACCGGCCTGGACAAAAATTGGGGCCTCATCGACAAACTTCACAATTACTCCGCGCCATCTCGGCAGCTAGGGTTTAAATAGGTCTTCTCTCGGTATTGGCGCGAATGCGGCAATCCATTTATCTGTGCAATCACTACAGGGCAATCATACTACAGGGCCCCAAGACCTTGCTAAATTAGGGCCGTGCTAAAAATGCAAAAAGCCCCATCCAGGGGATGAGGCTTTTTCAGTTTGGTACTAGCCACCTAAGGGGCTAGCCAAGGCCGGCAATTAAGCAGCGGTGATGCTGACAAATTTGCGGTTTTTAGGGCCTTTAACTTCAAACTTAACCTGACCGTCGGCTTTGGCGAACAGGGTGTGATCCTTGCCCATGCCGACGTTGTCACCAGCGTGGAACTTGGTGCCACGCTGACGAACCAGGATATTACCTGCTAAAACTTCTTGGCCACCGAAACGCTTAACACCAAGGCGTTTACTTTCCGAATCGCGACCGTTACGAGTACTACCACCAGCTTTTTTGTGAGCCATGATAATCTTCCTCTGTTAGGCCTTACTTTAGATTTATGTGCCCAGCGCTCACGGGGCCTAAAGCAAAGCGAATTGATCGAATGGTATTAGCTTAGCCTTTAATACCGGTGATTTTTACCTCGGTGTACCACTGACGGTGACCTTGGCGTTTCATGTGGTGCTTGCGACGACGGAATTTGATGATGGTTACCTTGTCACCGCGACCGTGGCTGATCACCTCGGCGCTTACTTTGGCACCGGCCACCAGGGGCTCACCAATCTTGATGTCGTCACCGTTGGCAACCATTAAAACCTCGTCAAAATCGATGGTTTCGCCGGTGGCCACTTCAATTTTTTCCAGCTTCAGGGTTTCGCCTTCCACTACACGGTGCTGTTTACCACCGCTTTTAATTACAGCGTACATTGTATGCTCCAATGGTGTTGCTACCGGTTTGGGCTATTCCCGACCGGTTCGCATCGGACGGCACGAAGCAGCTAAGCTATTGATTTATAGGCAAATACAATCAGCTTTTGCTTTTAAAACTGCTGGCCAACTCCAGCGGTTCTCAGGGCTTGCGCCGTATAAAGGGCGGGCATTCTACTGCATTTGGGGCCGGGCAACAAGCTTTTATGCCTGTAAAATCAACAGCCTAGCCTTGAGCAAATGCCCCCGCGCTGCTAGGATCGCGCCTTTGATGTACAACCTAAGGCTTACACTATGCTGCCCTTCCACCAAGTGGTTAAAGATGACTTCTCTGAGGTTAACCAGCTGATTATCGATCAGCTTCACTCCGATGTGGGTCTGGTGGAAAATATTGGCCACTATATTGTCGATGCCGGCGGCAAGCGCCTGCGCCCGCTGCTGGTACTGCTGTGCGCCCAAGCCCTGGGCTATGGCCACAAGCGCCATATTGAGCTGGCCGCTATTATCGAATTTATTCACACCGCCACCCTATTGCACGACGATGTGGTAGACGTGAGCGCCCTGCGCCGGGGCCGGCCCACCGCCAATGCCCAGTGGGGCAATGCCCCCAGCGTGCTGGTGGGTGACTTTCTCTACTCCCGCGCCTTTCAGATGCTGGTGGCCATCGGCAGTATGGACATTATGGCAATCATGTCCAACACCACCAACACCATCTCCGAGGGCGAGGTGCAGCAGCTGGTCAACGCCAAGGACCCGAGCGTGGATGAGGCCAACTACTTTACCGTTATCCACAAAAAAACCGGCGCCTTATTTGAGGCCGCCTGTGAAACCGCCGCAGTACTGAGCGAGGCCAGCGCCACCCAGCGCGATGCCCTGCGCCAGTACGGCTACCACCTGGGCCTGGCCTTTCAACTGGTGGACGATGTGTTGGACTACGAGGGCGACGCCGAGGCCCTGGGTAAAAACGTGGGTGACGACCTGGCCGAGGGCAAGCCCACCTTGCCGCTGATATACGCCATGGCCAATAGCGACAAGGCCAGCAGCGAGATGATTGCCGAGGCGATTCGCCAGGGCTCGGTGGAACAGTTAGACGCGGTGGTAGCGGCGGTAAAAAGCTGCGGTGCCATCGACTACACCCAAGCCTGTGCCCAGCAGCAGGTCGAGCAGGCCAAGGCTCAACTCGACAGCGTACCGGACTCTCCCTATAAAAAGGCCCTTAGCCAGCTGGCCGACTTTGCCATTGGGCGCAATCACTAGCGCACTGAGCCAGGGCACATCTGAATAATTCGGTGATACTCGGCGGCTAGGCTTTATCGATCAATGCCAGTAATTCATCGCGCTTAGCTGCCATTAATTCAACATCACCACGGCTTTCAACATTTAAGCGCACCACCGGCTCGGTATTGGAGCGGCGCAGGTTAAAGCGCCACTGGCCCATATCGAAAGACAAACCATCGGTTTCATCGACGCTGATAGCATCGGCACTGTAGCGTTTGGCCATGGTATCGAGCAGCGCCTGGCTGTCGCTAACCTGGCGATTGATTTCACCACTGCAGGGAAACTCGGCGGTACACGCAGCCATTAACTCGGCCAAGCTCGTATTTTTGCGGCACATTAATTCGCAAACCAAGAGCCAGGGAATCATGCCGCTATCGCAATAGGCAAAGTCGCGGAAGTAATGGTGAGCGCTCATCTCGCCGCCGTAGACTGCGTCTTCTAGGCGCATGCGCTCTTTAATAAACGCATGGCCGGTTTTACTTTGAATGGCCTCGCCACCGGCGCGCTCGCAAATGGCCTGGGTATTCCAAATTAAACGCGGGTCGTGTACCACTTTGGCGCCTGGGTGCTTGGCCAAAAAGGCATCGGCCAACAAACCCACCACGTAATATCCCTCGATAAACTCACCCTTGCTATCAAAGAAAAAGCAGCGGTCAAAATCGCCGTCCCAGGCAATGCCGAGGTCAGCACCGTGAGCCACCACCGCCTCAGCGGTGGCTGGCCGATTCTCGACCAACAGGGGGTTGGGAATACCATTGGGGAAATTGCCATCTGGCCTATGGTGAACCTTGATAAACTCAAACGGCAGCTTACCCTCCAGCGCATCGATCACCTCGCCGGCGCCACCATTGCCGGCATTGACGACAATTTTGAGCGGTTTAAGGGCCGTGCTATCGATATAGTTAAACAGGTGGGCTACATAGGCGGGGCGGGAATCCAGATGCTCAACCTTGCCCTTGCTCGGCGCCTTGCTGAATTCGCCGGCCTCGGCCAGCGCTTGAATTTGTTTTAAACCTGTATCACCACTGATCGGTTTGGCGCCCTCGCGCACAAACTTCATGCCGTTATAATCCATCGGATTGTGACTGGCGGTAACGCAGATACCACCATCGACCGGCTGGTCGAAGGCCGCAAAGTAGACCTCTTCGGTACCGCAGCGGCCAATATGTAATACATCCGCCCCCATATCAGTAATGCCATCGATCAGGGCATTGCTCAAAGCAGTGCTGCTAAGCCGAATATCGTGCCCCACCACTATTTTTTTTGCGCCCAAAAACTGCACCGTGGCACAGCCGATACGATAGGCGATCTGTTCGTTTAACTGGTCTGGCACGCGGCCGCGAATATCATAAGCCTTAAAACACTGTAACGCCTGGTTCACCCTAGACTCCTTCTGCGCAAATTCCTAAAAGGCCCGAATATACCACAGCCAGAACACCTTTGTGTGACCGCCATTGGGAACTGGACATCACCTCGGCAGTCGGTAGAATGTGCCCCTTTGCAGTCGCCAGCAAGGGCCGATGCCGTTCAGGCTGCGTTTATTTAATTAACTTGAGTCGACTATGGAATTCCAGCCCAAAAACGCCTATACCCGCGATGAGCTGCTAGAGTGTGGCCACGGCCGCCTGTTTGGCCCCGGCAACGCCCAACTGCCCGTTCCCAATATGCTGATGATCGATCGTATCAGCGAGATCAGCGTAGACGGTGGCGAGCACGGCAAAGGCAAAATTATCGCCGAGCTGGATATCACCCCCGACCTGTGGTTCTTCGACTGTCACTTCCCCGGCGACCCTGTCATGCCCGGCTGCCTGGGCCTGGATGCCATGTGGCAGCTGGTGGGCTTCTTCCTGGCCTGGAAGGGCAATCAGGGCCGTGGCCGTGCACTGGGCTCTGGTGAGGTGAAGTTCACCGGCCAAATTTTACCCAGCGCCAAAAAGGTGACCTACGAGATTGACCTAAAACGCGTTATCGAGCGCAAACTGATTATGGGCCTGGCGGACGGTAAAGTATCCGTAGACGGCAAAGAGATCTACTTCGCCAAAGACCTAAAAGTAGGCCTATTCCAGAATACTGACAGCTTTTAGTACCCACCATTTGGTATATTGAGCAAGGGCGCCAACTGAGGCGCCCTTGTTGTATATGTGCAATAATAAGCGGCCTGCCAAAATGGCTCTGATGAGGAAGACAAGATGAAGCGAGTTGTGGTGACCGGTATGGGCATCGTGTCCTGCCTAGGAAACGATATCGCAACAGTACGAGACTCTCTGCGCGCCGGGCGCTCCGGCATTAGCCGCAAGGAAGACTATGCTGAGATGGGCTTTCGCAGCCATATCGCCGGCCAGGTCGATATCGACCTAAAAGAGCATATTGACCGCAAAACCCTGCGCTTTATGGGCAATGCTGCCGGCTACTCCTATATCTCCATGCAGCAGGCCATTGACGACGCGGGCCTCAGCGAGGAGCAGGTCTCCAATATCCGCACCGGCCTGATTATGGGTTCTGGCGGCGCATCCTCTGAGAACCTAGTACAGGCCGCCGACATTCTGCGCGAGCGCGGCCTTAAGCGGGTTGGCCCCTACCGGGTTACCCAGACCATGGGCAGCACCACCTCCGCCTGTTTAGCTACCCCCTTTAAGATTAAGGGCGTCAACTATTCAATTTCTTCCGCCTGCTCCACCAGCGCCCACTGTATTGGTAACGCCATGGAGCAAATCCAAATGGGCAAGCAGGATATTGTGTTTGCCGGTGGCGGCGAGGAAGAGCATTGGACCCTGACCGCCCTATTCGACGCCATGGGCGCCCTCTCAACCAAATACAACGACACCCCGGAAAGGGCATCGCGCACCTACGATGCCGACCGAGACGGCTTTGTTATTGCCGGCGGCGGCGGCTGCTTGGTGCTTGAAGAGCTGGAACACGCCAAGGCCCGTGGCGCCAAAATTTACGCTGAGCTGGTTGGCTACGGCGCCACCTCGGACGGCCACGATATGGTCGCCCCTTCGGGCGAGGGCGCGGTGCGCTGTATGCAGCTGGCCATTAGCACTGTGGATGGCGAAATCGATTATATCAACACCCACGGCACCAGTACCCCAGTGGGCGATGTGGCCGAGCTGGGCGCTATCCGCGAGGTGTTTGGCGATAAGATTCCGGCCCTGGCCTCCACCAAGTCCCTGTCCGGTCACTCCCTCGGCGCCGCCGGTGTGCAAGAGGCCATCTACAGTTTAATTATGATGGACAACGACTTTATCGCCGCCTCGGCCAATGTCGACACCCTGGACGACGCCGCCGAAGGCATGCCAGTGGTGACTAAAGTTCAAGAGGGCGTAAAGGTAAAACGCGCGCTGTCCAATAGCTTTGGCTTTGGCGGCACCAACGCTTGCTTGGTGATGGAAAAGTACGAAGGCTAATTACCGTCATGCCCGCGAACGCGCACTGCTGTCCGGGGAAAGGCCCGACCTCCGGGGGTAAAACCCAGCTTGAGGGGTAGGGGGCACTTTCTCCGTTCGAAAACGCTGCATCCATGCAGCTGCGCCCGTTCATCCGGAGCCTAGTCACTGCGAAAGCACCCCCTACCCCTCAAGCTTACATCTCGCAGAACCTCTAGCTGCTGAGCACTAACAATAGCTCTTTCTGCTTGTACAGCTTAGGGCTCATCTAGTTGTAGAGTCTTGTGGTGGGTAAGGGGCCGAAGCCACTTTTTGATCCAAGCAACACACAAGGAATTTATTAGTAGCTAGATTTAGTGAGAATAACGATGGGCGTATACGATTTTGAATCCAGTGTTAGCGCTTTACCTCTTAAAGCCAACGCCTCTCTGGTCTCTAGCCAAACCAGCTAAATTTTCCCCGCACAGCACTGGAATAAAGGTACGCCGGCTAATTAACCGACTTAGCCATCCCTTCCCAATAGGGTTTGCGCAGTTCGTTTTTCAAAATTTTACCGGCGCCACTGAGGGGCAGCGGCTCGCTTTGCAGGCTGATGCTGCGAGGGCATTTATAGCCGGCAATCAGGCTTTTGCAGTGCTTGATTATCTCCGCCTCGCTGGTTTGGTTGTCGGCCTTGGTCTGGATAATGGCGTGCACCTGCTCGCCCCACTGCTCGCTGGGAATACCGATCACCGCACAAGCTGCCACCCCCGGGTGGCGGTAAATGGCTTGCTCCACCTCCACCGAGTAGACATTCTCGCCGCCGCTGATAATCATATCCTTGACCCGGTCGACGATAAATAAATAGCCCTCTTCATCCATATAACCGCCGTCGCCGGTGTGCAACCAGCCGTTTTTCAAGGTCTCGGCGGTGGTCTCTTCCATGCCCAGATAACCGAGCATGACATTATCGCCCTTGGCGCAAATCTGGCCGATGGTGCCGCGCTCCACCTCCCGATCCTGCTCATCCAAAATTGCCAGGGTGACACCGGGCACGGCGCGGCCGGCAGATTTCAACAAGCGCGAACGTGGCCCCTCGGGCACATGGTCATCGCTCATTAAAATGGTCAGCACCGGCGAGGCTTCGGTCTGGCCATAGGCCTGCATAAACTCCAGCTCGGGGTATTTGGCCATGGCCGCCTTAAGCACCGCCTCGGGCATGGGCGAGGCGCCATAGAAGATCGACTTAAGGGTGGAGATATCGTAGTTGTCCAAGCCCTCATAGTTCATAAGCATAGCCACCATGGTGGGCACCAGCAGCACCCGGGTAACCGACTCTTGGCCGATCAGCTCAAGGGTGGTTTGGGGGTCAAAACCCGGCGCAAATACATGGGTGGCGCCGATGGTACAAAAGCACATGGCGTTATAGGCATCGGCGGCGTGGAACATGGGCGCCACATGCAGAAAGGTCTCCTGCTCCAGATAGGTTTGTACCACCATACCCTGCAAGGCATTAAACAGCATATTGTGGTGGCTCAGCATCACCCCCTTAGAGCGGCCGGTGGTGCCGCCGGTGTAGTAGAGGGCGACCATATCGTGGGGGTCGACCTCTACCGCCGCCATCGGCTGCGCCGCCGCCAGTAAATCTTCATAGCCCAACAGGCCCTCGGGCAGCTCGCCGTCATCCATAAACACAATGTGTTTGAGCTGAGGCAGGGTTTGGCGCAGATGGGGCAGCAGGGGCAAAAAGCTGCGATCCACCAGCAAAATTTCACTGCTGCTATTGGCCATCCAGTACTCCACCTCAGGGGCGGCCAGACGGGTATTGATAGGCACATAAACGCCACCGGCCCAGGGCACCGCAAACATCGCCTCAAGGTAGCGGTCGCTATTGAGGGATAAAATCGCTACCCGATTTTGGCGCTTCAGGCCCAGGCCCTGTAGGGCACTGGCTAAGCGGGCCACCCGCTGGCCAAATTCGGCCCAACTGTGGCGGCGCTCGCCGTTGATAGTGGCAACTACCTGGCCGCGCTGCTGCACGACCCGTTTGAGGGTATTAGAAAAAGTCAGCATGGGATACCTTCGCTTCGTTATTATGATTTATTGGTGCTAAGAATACGCAGGCAGAGGCTCTATAAGCAAGGGCTTAATAGTAGCAAGGCGGTGCAGTAGCAAGGGGATAAACCAGACAGATCAAGCTGGGCGCGAATCCATATAGGCTTTAACCCGGGTTTCCAAACGCTGGCGCCAGGAGCGCTGCTGCACCCCAAAATCATCCCGGGTAATCAGGCAGCCCATCACCGCACTTGGGTATTGCACCCCGGAGTCGTCCTCCCGCAGCTCGGCCACCGGGTAACCCAGGGCCTGCATTACCTCACGCAGAACCTGGGCCAGCTCCAGCTCGTTGCAGGGGTCGCTACTGGCGTAGTGGTAAACCCCCCAGTTTTGTGCGCCGCTAAAAACCTGCTTAATAATGGCCACCAGCACCCGGCTGGCATCGTCCATAAAGGTGGGCGAGGCGCGGCGGGCGGCGCTGACCCGTACCGGCTCGCTGCCACTGAGGCGCTCCAGCAAATCGGTCAGAATACCGTGTCCGTGGCTGCACACTAACCAGCTCAGGCGAAAGATCAAGTGCTGGCTACAGTGCAGCTGCACCGCCCGCTCCG
This sequence comes from Cellvibrionaceae bacterium, assembly GCA_025800435.1. Lineage (GTDB taxonomy): Bacteria > Pseudomonadota > Gammaproteobacteria > Pseudomonadales > Cellvibrionaceae > Pseudoteredinibacter. The sequence continues at coordinate 13,505 of JAOXRV010000169.1, forward strand.
CTTCCCACAGGGCCTGACCATAGGCACTTAAGGGAGAGGGCTCATCGTCTTCGCGGTAAATGGTCAGGTTTTCACCGCCGAAAACCTCGTAATTGGAGAGCTGGATCAGGGGAATAGAGAGCTGCTCGCACTGTTCGGCCAGTGCCTTGCTGTCATTGTTTAGCTGGGCGCGGCGGCCCAGGTCGTCGCCGACACAAAAGGGCAGGCTATTTATTAGCAGATCGGCGCCGCTGTTGGGTAGCTGTGCCAGGCCATTATCAAAGTCTTGCCACACTTCAAGGGTAAAGGGCTCTTGTTCCAGAGCTTCAATTAAGTGCTCGGAAAACAGTGAGCGCGCGCACGTTAGGACAATTTTTTTAGCCACCGGAACAACATACCTCAAACTAGCAAACCACCCTGAACAGGGCTGGCCCTGCATCATAGCAACTCACCCAGGGCTTGTTAAGAAGCCCACTTGCGGCCCAACCTGCGCAGCGGGCAACTTACCGCCAAACTATTGCAGTGCCCGCCCCAGGCACCGATAATTTGCCCCGTGCGAGCCGTATCATTAACAATATATTGCGGCCATGCCCCGGCCACCGCCAGCACTGCAACCCAGCCCGATAGCCAAATACACCGCCCCGCCGGGCGCCCCTAGTTTGTGGACGAGAATTTTATGCAACACAGCAATCGCTTTGTTTTTGCCACCCTGCTGCCAAGCGCGCTATTGTTAAGCACCTTGCTAGGGGCCCCTTGGGCCGGCGCTGCCCAGCACGAGGTGATCTACCCCAGTGATGAGCGCCAACAACGCCAGCTCAGCATCAGCGCCAGTGTCGAGGCCGAACAACACGCCCTGCTCGCCAGCCAGCAGGCCGGCCTGCTGGCCGAGCTCTATGTCGAAGTGGGCGATCAAGTTAAGGCCGGCGAGCCACTGCTGAGCCTCGACAGCGAACTGGCCAAACTGGAGCGCAACCAGGCCAGGGCCAGGGTCAGCGCCACCAAGGCGGCCGCCGACGAGGCCCAGCGCCTGCACTTGGAACTTAAGGCCCTGGCTGCTAAAAAATTTGTCGGTGCCAGCCAAATCAGCGAGCGCCAGGCCCAGGCCGCCGAGAGCAAAGCCGAGCTGCGCCAGGCCCAGGCGGCGCTGGCGATCAAACAAGAGCAACTGCGCCGCCACACCCTGTATGCCCCATTTGATGGGCTAATCGCCCAGCGGCTGGTCAATATTGGCGAGTGGGTCACCCCCCAGAGCCCGGCCTTTAGCTTGGTAGAACAAGACAAGTTGCGGCTCAAACTGGCCATCCCCCAAGAGTACTGGCAGCAGACCAAGCTGGGTGCGGCGGTGAGCATTGCTGCCGACTACGACAAGCAACAACAGTGGACAGCCAAGATCGACCGTTTGGTGAGCGTGTCCGATCGTCAATCACGGGCCTTTACCGCCTATGTCAGCCTGCCGCCAGCGGCCCGACTCACAGTGGGCATGTCGGCCACCGTGTCGATCCAGCTCAGCGGCGCCGATAGCCAGCGACTGTGGCTGCCCGACAGCGCCATCAAACGGCACCCGGACGGCGGCGCCAGCGTATTTGCGCTTGAAGCGGGCAAAGCCAAGCGCTATTTGGTCACCATTGCCGAACAGCGCGATGGCCGCAGCGCGGTGCTGGGCGCCCCGGCCGGGCGCGCCTATGTGGCCAAGGGGGTTGAGCTGCTCAGCGATGGCGATCAGCTCGATATTGCCAAGGGCCAGGAGCCAAGCCAATGATTGAAGCGGCGGTAAAGCGCGGCCTGCTGGTGGCGGTACTGGTATTGATCAGCACCGTACTCGGCATTGTGGCGGCCACCAGTATTCCGGTACAGATGATTCCCGATTTGGAAGTGCGCAGCATTACCGTGCGCACCGGCTGGCCTGGCGCCACCCCGCAAGATGTGGAAAAAGAAATTTTAATTGAGCAAGAGCGCTATTTGCGCGGCCTGCCGAATTTACAGCGGATGGTATCCGAAGCCGAGATGGGCCGCGCCACTATCGAGCTGGAGTTCCCCTTTGGGGTGGATGTTAACGACGCCTTGATTCGAGTTAACAATGCCCTTAGCCAGGTGCCCAGCTACCCGGAGAACGTCGACCAGCCACGTATTTTTTCCAGTTCGTTTTCCAGCAATGCGTTTATGTTTTTTATGTTGCAGCCACTGCCCGGCAACCCGCTGCAACTGGATGTGGATTTGCTGCAAGACTTTGCCGAAGATTTTGTGCGCCCCCGGCTGGAATCGGTGCCCGGGGTTTCCGAGGTCGGCGTCTATGGCGGCGCCCGCCGGCAAATCCAAATTAAAGTAGACGCCGAGCGTCTGGCCCAGCGCGGCATCAGCCTGGTAGAGGTACGCAGCGCCATACGCAACCGCAACCGCGATGCTTCCGCCGGCGATATCGAAAGCGGCAGCGACCGCTACCTGCTGCGGGTGGTGGGCCGCTTTGAACAGCTGCAAGATTTGCGGCAACTGATTGTTAAACGCAGCGGCGAGGCTAATATTCTGCTGCAGGATATTGCTGAGGTTAAGCTCGACCACTTTGAAAGCCGGGCCATATCCTACGCCGATGACGAGCGCACCATGCGGCTGTCGGTACGGCGTGAAAGCGGCTCCAATGTATTGGCGATTAAACAGCAAATACTGCCGGTGGTAGAAGAGCTAAACCAACAAGTACTGAGCCAAAACGGCCTGCGCTTGCGCCTGCTTAGCGACGATGTTACCTATGTCAGCGGTTCGCTCAAAAATGTTTGGGTAAACCTGGCCCTGGGCGCGCTGCTGGCAACCTTGGTCATGTATTATTTTTTGCGCTCCGGCCGCGCCACCTTGATTGGTGTATTTGGTATACCCCTGTGCACCATTGCCGCGTTTATTGGCCTGCTGGCCTTTTCGCGCACCATTAATGTGATCTCCCTAGCCGGGGTGGCCTTTGCCATCGGCATGACCGTCGACAACACCATTGTGGTGCTGGAATCAATTATGCAGGCCAAACAAAATGGCCGCAGTAAAACCGAAGCGGTGGTCAAAGGGGTGCAGGAGGTCTGGCCTGCGGTACTGGCCTCCAGCGCCACCACAGTGATGGTGTTTGCACCCATTTTATTTGTGGTGGAAGAGGCCGGCCAGCTCTACTCGGATATTGCCATCGCCATCGCCGCCGCCATTATCGCCTCTATGCTGGTGGCCATATTTGTGGTGCCGGTGGCCCTGGCCCAGCTGCGCAAACGCGGCGAGTTCGACACCGCCAAAAGCCACCAGCTATCGCCGCGCTGGCTGGCCATGGTTGAGTTTGCCACCGCCAGCAAAAGCCGGGCACGAACTCTGGCCGCCACTATTGCACTGTCGATTCTGGGGGCGGCCTATTTATTAATGCCCGCCGCCGAGTACCTGCCCGAGGGCGAGGAGCCCAAGGCTTTCTCAATGATGATTGCACCACCGGCTTACAACCTAAGTGAAATGGCCAAAATAGCCACCGAGTTGCGCGCCTATTTCAAGCCCTATTTAGCCCAGGCCGAGGACAGCTACGACCACGCCAACGACCCGATGCCACCGCTGGCCTATTACACCATGACCGTCACCAATGGACGCATTTGGTTTTTAAGCTCGCCCAAAGACCCGGCCGAAATTGGCGCGATGATGAGCGCCATTACCGACAAGTTTAAAAGCTACCCGGGCATGCGCGCCTTTTCTTCGCGTGGCTCGATCATCTCCAGCAACGACGGCGGCACCCGGGCGGTGGCGGTGGATATCGCCGGCAATAATACCGTCGATCTTTACCGAGCCGCCGAGGCGGTCTACCAGGAGGCGGAAAAATTATTTGCCGACCCCCAGCTCAACTCCGACCCGCGCTCGCTCAGCCTAGACCAGCCGCTGATTGAAATACGGCCGCGCTGGCAGCGTCTGGCCGAGCTGGGTTTTAGCAACCAAAACTTTAGCTACGCGGTGGCCGCCCTCAGCGACGGCGCCTATGTGGATGAGTTTATTCTCGGCGATGATAAAGTGGATATGTTTTTATTCAGCGGCGCCGGCAATAAGCAGAGCCTTGAGCTGCTGGCCGACACGCCCATCCTCAGCCCCAGTGGCAGCGTATTGCCACTGGCATCGCTGGCAGATTTGATCGAGAGTAAAAACAGTAACTCGGTGCGCCGGGTCGATGGCAACCGCACCGTTACCGTCTATATCATTCCCTCGCGCCAGGTCGCGCTGGAAACTGCCGAAGCCCGGGTGCGCGAACAATTGATTCCCAATTTGTGGCGGCGCGGTGAGATCGCCCAAGGCATCAAGCTCAGCATCAGCGGCGCCGCCGACCAACTAGAGGCCACCCGCAGCTCCCTGTCCAGCAACTTCAGCATTGCAGTGCTGCTGATCTATCTATTGCTGGTGGCGATTTTTAGCCACTGGAAAATGCCCTTGTTTATTTTGGCCACCGTACCCCTGGGCATGGCCGGCGGTCTGCTCGGCCTGATTGGCGCCAATGCCCTGGGCAGCCTCAGCGGCCTACTCGGCCTCGGCGGTTTTCACCAGCCCTTTGATATGATTACCATGCTCGGCTTTTTAATTTTGCTCGGCACCGTGGTCAATAACCCGATCTTAATTGTCGACCAAACCCGCCGCTGTATCGACCGGGGCATGGCGGTGCAAAGCGCCGTGCGCGAAGCGGTCAGCAAACGCCTAAAGCCAATCTTGATGTCCACCGCCACCACCCTGTTCGGGCTGGCGCCGCTGGTACTGATTCCCGGCGAAGGCACCGAACTGTACCGCGGGGTGGGCATAATAGTGCTCAGCGGCATACTCGCCTCAACCCTACTCAGCCTAAGCTTTTTACCCGCCCTGCTGGTGGCGGTTATCCCCGAGCCCGAGACGCAAAAAAGCCCCGGCTGACGGGGCTTTCAAGGATTCCCGATAAAAATACCTAAAAGGCCTACAAATGCATAAAATCATCATAATAGGCCCTTTAAGATCTATTAATATAAAGACATTTTACAGCCCCCAAAGGTACTGATACAATCAAATTTCACAACAAAAAGCCCTTTAGGGATCGCTAAAATGAATGCTGATAATACGGCAGTTTTAATTGGCCGCAGAATAAAGCAGTACCGCCTCAACCAGGATCTTACCCAGGAAGATTTGGCCATGCTGGCGGGCGTTTCCCTAAAAGCGGTCAAAAATTCTGAAGCAGGTAAAAGCACCCTCGGCACCTACGCCGCCATCATGATCGCACTTGGTCGGCAAGATCAGTTACTGGCTGCATTTCCCGATGAGGGAGTTTCACCCATACAACTCCTTAAAAGTAAAACCAACTCCAAAAAAAGGGCGAGCGGTAAAAGAAAAATTAACCCAAACCCTGAGCAGGAGCTGGATTGGTAATGGCGACCATTGAGGTTAAATACCAAGATTACGGTGTTGGTGCGCTGAGTTTTGAGCAGGGAGACACAGCCGCGCGCTTTGAGTATTCCACCGAATTTGTTAAAACCGGCATCCCGCTCGCGCCATTAACCATGCCCTTAGAAGAGCGCCGAATCTACACATTTCCAGGGATAAATTGGGACACCTTTAAAGGCTTACCGGGGATGCTGGCCGATTCCTTACCCGATGATTTTGGCAACGCTGTGCTCAACAGATGGCTAGCCCAGCAGCCTTCCAGAAGCGCAGAGCTGACACCGCTAGAACGGCTTCAATACACTGGCTCAAGGGGCATGGGAGCACTTGAGTACCACCCAAGTCAGAAACATCGTCAATTCCCAAAAGACAAAGATGTCCACCTAGAGACTCTGACCCGCCTGGCCCAGACTGTTTTAGACTCACGCAGCAACTTTAGCCAGCACATAAAATTTGACAACAAGGCTGAAGACAAAGAAATGATGCAAGCGCTGTTGGCTGTTGGCACCAGTGCCGGCGGAGCCAGGCCAAAGGCGGTGCTGGCATTTAATGACGATTTTACCGAAGTACGCTCTGGGCAGGGGAACGTCGCGCCCGGTTTTACACACTACTTATTAAAATTTGATGGTGTACAGGAGAGAGAGCCATCACAGCAGACATTTGGTGACCCACTTGGCTACAGCGTGATGGAGTATATCTACCACCTAATGGCGACAGAGGCAAAAATCGATATGATGCCGTGCCGCCTGCTCAACGAGGGTAGCCGGCGTCATTTTGTTACCCAGCGCTTTGACCGGGTAGGGAATCGCAAAAAGCACATCCAAACTCTAACGGCTATAAAGCATGTTAACTACCAGGCCGTTGGCGCTTTCTCCTATGAAGAGCTATTTAAAGTGGCCAGGGAATTAAAGCTGCCGAAAGTTGATGCACTGAACTTGTTTCGACGCATGGTATTTAACCATATTGCCACCAACCACGATGATCACAGTAAAAACTTTGCCTTTATGCTGGAAGGGAAAAAATGGCGACTGGCCCCTGCCTATGACGTTGCATTCAGTTACAAACCAGGCAACCCATGGGTAGAGCAGCACTGGATGTCTCTAAATGGCAAGCGTATAGGGCATACGCGCGAGGACTTCCACGCCCTAGCCAGGGTGCACCTGCCGAACGTAGCAGCAAATGAAATAGACGATATTATTGAAGAAATTCTCCAAGCCGTGTCTAAATGGGAGGCCCTAGCCAAGGAGCATGAGGTTCCAGTTGCTCTCGCCAAGATCATTCAGAGCAATATTCGATTAGATGCGTTTTAAATACAGCCTGGGGTTTTTACCCCCTGGGATTGACCAGCACACCTAAGCCCCAAACAAGAAGGCCCCAACAAGTGGGGCCTTCAAGCTATTACTGCACAATACCGCTGTGGGCATTTTAGAACGGAATATCGTCATCAAAGCTGTTATCAAAACCCTGGGGCTGCTTGGGCGCCTGCTGCGGAGCTTGCTGGGGCGGCTGTTGCTGTGCTGGCTGTTGCGGTGCTGGCTGCTGGTAGCCTCCCTGCTGGGGCTGTTGCATGGGGGCACCCTGGCCGTAACCGCCACCCATATTATCGCCGCGGGAATCGAGCATTTGCATATCGTTGGCGACGATCTCGGTGGTGTAGCGATCCTGGCCGCTCTGATCCTGCCATTTGCGGGTTTGAATGCGACCCTCGATGTAAACTTTTGAGCCCTTGCGCAGGTATTCGCCGGCGATCTCGGCCAGGCGATTAAAAAACACAATGCGGTGCCACTCGGTGCGCTCTTGCTTCTGGCCGGACTGTTTGTCGGTCCAGGAATCGGAAGTGGCCACGCTGATATTGGTTACCGCACCACCCGAAGGTAGGTACTTGGTTTCGGGATCATTGCCTAGATTGCCAACAATGATCGCCTTATTAATGCCTCGGGCCATAATATTCTCCTAGTTCTGTAGCGCCGCCTTGTCTTGAGGCAGCTATTCTATCCCATTTCAGGCTGCGGGGGCATCCAATTGCAGCCCTTGCAAAGCGGCCTCGTCGAATTCTGCCTCGATGATGCGCACACTGGCTACCGCTTGATCCCGTGCCAGCAGCACTTCGCGCACACCGCTTAGTGCCTTAAGCTCGGCCTCGGCCCGATCTAGGCGGCTGGTGTGTACATCCACAAACAGAGTACTGACCGCCGGCGGCCCGCTCATACCCAGGCCCACCCAGGCCAGGGCAACAAATAACACTGCGCATAAAGCAAACAGCGCCCCCGCCCCAAACTGGCCCAATAAATAGCCACCACAGGCACCGCCGGCAAAGGTGCCAAAGAACTGGTAGGTAGAAAACACCCCGGAAGCAGCGCCTTTGGCCGCCATCGGGGCCATTCGGGTCAGTAGCGATGGCAGGCTGGCTTCGAGCATATTAAAGCCAATAAAAAAGATCAGTAAACCGGCCAATAGACCGAGGCCCCAAAACCCACTCAGGGCAAATAAGCCCTCAGCCAGAAGCAATAGGGCACAAGCAATTAACAACAGCGGCTTGTGGCGGCGCTTCTTCTCGGCCCAAATAATAAAGGGCAGCATAACGATAAAAGACAGCAGCATCACCGGCAGATAGACCAACCAGTGCTGCTCACGATCTATTTCTAATTCACCCAGCAGCAAGCCCGGCACCACGACAAAACTGGCCATCAAAGCAAAGTGCAACACCAATACCGCAATATTTAAACGCTGCAGCTGGGGGTCTTTCAGCACCTGCCCCAGGGGCAGCTTTGCCGCCGGTGGTCTAAGCGGGGCATTGGGCACCAGAGTGAATAGAATCACCAGACCCACCAAGGCCAGGCCCGCGGTTGCCCAAAAAATACCGGATAAACCCTGTGAGCGGGCGATGGCCGGGCCAAGCACAATGGCCAGGGCGAAGGCAACACCAATGGCCACACCGATACTGGCCATGGCTTTGCTGCGATTGCGCTCGGCGGTAAGATCGCCCACCAGGGCCATAATGGTGCCGGCAATGGCACCCGCCCCTTGCAGCGCACGCCCGGCAATTAAGCCGTACACCGATTCAGCGCTTGCCGCCAGTACACTGCCAGCGGCAAATAATAGTAAGCCAAAGGCAATCAGCGGTTTGCGGCCAAGCCTGTCAGATAAACTACCGAAAGGGATTTGCAGCAGGGCCTGGGTCAGACCATAGACACCTAGCGCCAGCCCCAATAAAAAGGCATTACTGCCTGGGTAACTATCGCCATACAAGGTAAGCACCGGCAAAACCATAAACAAGCCGAGCATGCGAAAGGCATACAAACTGGTTAATGACAGCACTGCGCGCCGCTCAAAACCGCTCATTGCCGGTGTCGAAACAACAGCCATTTGGCTTTTCCTACTGCTAAAGGGGGCTAATTTTAACAGCTGTTGTCGCGGGATTCACGGTAATAAATTAGCGCGAATAGAGTGAAAAAATTTTGCTTTGCGCCTGAGTATTCTGCGGCCTTTCATGACAATTTATCGATTTTTTAGGCCACAGTTCATTATCAACTCCTTCTTTGTGGCGATTCGAAAAAACCAGAACCATACTTATTTCTGAAATTGAGGCCGCCTGGCGCTCTACGTATTGCAGCCATCATTAGGGCCACTTATTCTTGCAGGCAACACTCTCAGCAATGTGACTTAGGTCTCAGTTTTTGAGTGTAAGAAATAGTAGGCATCAATTGATGTAGCAGCCGTCAATGTTGTTTAAACGGCCGCCACAAACAAACGGAAGCCATAAAAAGAACGCCTTAGGGTAAGTAAATTTTAACGAATTTCTAAATAGGCGCATTAGGAGCAATAACTTATTAGGCGCAGCACTTACGGAGCTACTCGATTTTTTACCGTAAGCCCCCTGCCCTAGCAAACAGCAACTTTAGAGATACCGCACAGGAATGCACCATGCAGCCAAAGGCCAATACCCCCCTGGAAACTAGCCAGCCTTCAGTGGCCCTTGTTTCCCACCAGAGCAGCTTGCAGACATCGCTGTTGGCTCACCTTATAAGCCACGAGCTCAATATCGAGTGTCCAATTGTCGAGCTGTGTCATTTTTCCACCATCAACACCACCTTCGCCCTGGTCGATTGCCAACATCACCGCCGCGAAGACCTCGCCAAGTGGTTACAAGACTGCCAGGACCGCGACGATGCCCCCATTATCGCCCTGTTTAATGTCACCCCACACAGCGACCACGAAGACCTGCTGGCCTGGCCCTGCGTACACGGCCTGTTCCACACCACCAGCAGCCAAGAACTGCTGCTACAGGGCTTAAACCAGCTGCTGAGCGGCGAATACTGGCTGCCCCGGCGCCTACTGCACCACTTTTTGCAGAGCCGCCGGCCCCCGGTGTTTAACCCCATCGCCGAGAAGCTCACCAAGCGCGAGCGCCAGATCCTCACCCTGATCCGCGAGGGCGCCACCAACGCCAATATCGCCTCCATGCTGTTTGTGAGCGAACACACGGTCAAAAGCCACCTGTACAATGTGTACAAGAAAATTGGTGTTAAAAACCGCCTAGAGGCCTGTAACTGGGCGCGAATCCACATCCCCGAAAGCGCCTAATTGCTTTCTACCTACTGCCTAGAAATCATCATCCAAGATGATTTCTAGGCACAAGCGAAAATGCGCTGCGCAAAAGTGTGATTTTCCTTGACCATTTTCGCTTGAAGCCGGCTCCTGCCGGCTTTTTCTTTTCTACCCCAATTTTGTTTTCAAGCTCCCAATACTTGCACCAATTTGAATTAGGCACGTCACAGAGCATGGTGGGGGGAGAGGCTTCTGGGGGCTTGGGAGCCAAGGATGGCGGACGAGAGCCCCAGGGAAGGGTCCATGCGTCCCCCAGAAGCCTCTCCCCCCACCATGCTCGTCTCGAAGCCACCCAAACCAACAAGTCAAATACCTGTTTATTTATCCAGCATTTTAGGCTTATACTAGCTGGCTGATTTACCAGACAAAGGCCGGTTAGCAGTGGATACCATACACGTACGTGGCGCACGCACCCACAACCTCAAAAACATTGACCTAGACATACCCCGGGACAAGCTGATTGTGATCACCGGCCTGTCCGGCTCGGGCAAATCCTCCCTGGCCTTCGACACCCTCTATGCCGAGGGCCAGCGCCGCTATGTGGAATCACTTTCCACCTATGCCCGCCAGTTCCTGTCGATGATGGAAAAGCCCGATGTTGATCACATCGAAGGCCTGTCACCGGCAATCTCCATTGAACAGAAGTCGACTTCTCACAACCCTCGCTCTACTGTGGGCACTATTACCGAGATCTATGATTACCTGCGTCTGTTATTTGCCCGCGCCGGTGAGCCACGCTGTCCTGATCACGATCTGCCACTGGCGGCACAGACAGTCAGCCAGATGGTGGATCAGGTACTGGAGCTGCCCGAAGGCACCAAGCTGATGCTACTGGCACCGGTGATTCAGGGCCGTAAAGGTGAGCACTTACATACTATTAATGAACTGAAAGCTCAGGGCTTTGTCCGCGCCCGCGTTGATGGCATCGTGGTGGATATCGACAGTATTCCGGAGCTGGATAAGAACAAGAAGCATGATATTGAAGCAGTCGTCGACCGCTTCAAAGTTCGTGATGATCTGCAGATTCGTCTGGCCGAATCTTTTGAAACCGCACTGAATATGACCGACGGTGTCGCCCGTATCAGCTATATGGACGGCGACGGCGAAGATCTGGTGTTCTCCGCCCGCTTTGCCTGCCCGGAGTGTGGTCACAGCATTCAGGAACTGGAACCGCGCATGTTCTCGTTCAACAACCCCCATGGTGCCTGCTCTTCCTGTGACGGCCTGGGAGTAAAGCAGTTCTTCGACCCGGCCAAGGTGGTCAGCGACCCGACCCTGACTCTGTCTGAAGGCGCAATCCGCGGCTGGGATCGTCGAGCGCTGTACTATTATCAGCAGCTGAAAGCGGTTGCCGAGCACTACGACTTCGATATGGATACACCGTTTGGTGAACTGACCACCAAACAACAGAAAGCAGTACTCTATGGCAGCGGCCGTGAAAGTGTGGCATTCCGCTACCTGAATGATCGCGGCGATATTATCAGCAAGTCGCATCCATTTGAGGGCGTGCTGAATAATCTGGAGCGCCGCTACCGGGAAACCGAATCCGATATGGTGCGCGAGGATCTGGCCAAATATATCAATATGCAGGAGTGTCCAGCCTGTCACGGCAGCCGTCTGCGCCGGGATGCGCGCCACGTCTATATTGATGAGAAGACCCTGCCGGATATTGTGCGCCTGTCCATCGGTGACAGCTGTGAATATTTTGATTCACTGCACCTGACCGGTAAGCAGGGCGAGATCGCCGAGAAGATTCTCAAAGAGATCCGTCTGCGACTGGAGTTTCTGGTCAATGTCGGGCTTGATTACTTGTCGCTTGAGCGTAGCGCAGAAACGCTATCAGGCGGTGAAGCACAACGTATTCGTCTGGCGAGCCAGATCGGTGCCGGTCTGGTTGGTGTCATGTACATTCTGGACGAACCGTCCATCGGCTTGCACCAGCGAGATAACGAGCGCCTGCTTAATACCCTGATTCATCTGCGGGACCTTGGCAATACAGTGATCGTGGTTGAGCACGATGAAGACGCGATCCGTCTGGCAGACTATGTTATCGATATCGGCCCGGGGGCAGGCGTACACGGTGGTGAGATTGTTGCCCAGGGTACACCGAAACAACTGATGAAATCGAAGCAGTCGATGACTGCCGATTACCTGTCTGGTCGTCGTAAGATCGAAATACCGGCAAAACGCCACGAACCGGATGGCCGCTGGCTGAAGCTACTGGGTGCTACTGGTAACAACCTGAACGACGTCAACCTGGAAATCCCACTGGGGCTGCTGACATGCATCACCGGCGTCTCCGGTTCCGGTAAATCGACCCTGATTAACAGTACTCTGTACCCGATTGCGGCCACTGAGCTGAATAAAGCCACCACCCTGGATGCATCGCCGCATAAAGCTATCGAAGGTCTGAAAGAGCTGGATAAGGTGATCGACATCGATCAGAGCCCGATCGGTCGTACACCGCGTTCGAATCCGGCGACCTACACCGGTATCTTCACACCGATCCGGGAGCTGTTTGCCGGCACCCAGGAAGCCCGCTCCCGTGGCTATAAGCCAGGCCGTTTCAGCTTTAACGTCAAGGGCGGTCGCTGTGAAGCCTGTCAGGGCGACGGCGTGATCAAGGTAGAGATGCACTTCCTGCCGGATATCTACGTCCCTTGTGACGTCTGTAAAGGCAAGCGCTACAACCGCGAAACACTGGAAGTGAAGTACAAAGGCAAGAGTATTCATGAAGTGCTGGAGATGACCGTCGAGGACGGCCGTGAGTTCTTCGATGCTATCCCGGCTCTGGCCCGCCGCCTGCAAACTCTGATCGATGTAGGCCTGTCTTATATTCGCTTAGGACAAGCAGCAACCACGCTTTCCGGCGGTGAAGCTCAGCGAGTGAAACTGGCGAAAGAACTGAGTAAGCGCGATACCGGCAAGACCCTGTATATCCTCGATGAGCCGACCACTGGTCTGCACTTCTTCGATATCCAGCAACTGCTCAACGTCCTCAATCGGTTGCGCGATCACGGCAACACCATTGTGGTGATCGAACACAATCTGGATGTCATCAAAACCGCTGACTGGATCGTCGATCTGGGTCCTGAGGGCGGCATTAAAGGTGGTCAGATAATCGGTACCGGCACACCGGAAGCGGTGGCAGAGATGCCGCATTCTTATACCGGGCAGTTTCTTAAGCCGATGTTGGAGGGGTAAAAAATCGTGGCTCGAACGGAAGGCAAAGCCTTCCTCGCTCGACCGCATTGCAAAGCAATGCTCGCTAGTTGCTTGAAAAAGCGGAAGCACTGCAGAATATGGAATCTTTTGTAGCGAGGCACGTCCTCGTGCCGATATTCGCTCAATCTCTGCTTGGCAGTCCTTAACTACACCGCCCTGCGTAGGGACATGTGTGGATACTGGCTAGAAAAAGCCGATACAGGGTCTGGGTCAATTGTGTAGGGTGCGTTTTAACGCACCTTGCAGATTGATTACTACATTGACTGGTTTTTCAGATCCGCAAGCACATAATGCATCGAAGACAAAATGCAGTGCCCAAGTGCTCTTACATCATCACATGGCTCAACCAGATCCGGTATCTGGTAGGTAAACATCTCTGCGGCTACCGCCGCACGGACACCATTATTAGAATCTTCAAAAGCCAGACAGCTATTGGCATCTACACCTAAGCGGCTGGCAGCCAACTGATAGATCTCCGGGTATGGCTTACCCTGATCCACTTCACAGCCGGTCGCGACTGCACTGAAATATTGATCCAATCCAGCCAGCTTTAGCTTCTTCTGCGCGACAGGACTGGCAGTAGAGGTAGCAACCGCCATTCGGATCTGCTTTGCCTGTAACCAGTCAAGCAACTCTGTGACACCCGGCTTAATCGGGATAGCCTTGTTCTCGACAATCTCGTGATAGTGTGTACGCCACTCGGCTATCACTGCATCACAATCGTCAGCGTATGCCTCAAGGAATATCTCCCTGATACCTGCAGCATTACGACCAATAATGTTGAGATAGGTCTCTCGATAGAACGGCAACGCAAGGGTGCCACAGGCTTCTTCGAAAACACCCATGCATACTCGCTCAGTGTCGAGTAACAGACCGTCTATATCGAAAATCGCAGCTTGGAAATTAATCATAGTTTATGGCAGACAAAACCCTGGATGGTTGAGCATCTATAGTAACAGCCAAATATTAAAGCCAGTGGTATCCGGCCAAATTATTTCAGGCAGTAAAAATCCACCTTCATAGAAGGTGGCTTTGCTTTATGCCCCCTATAAGGGGGCGT
>JAOXRV010000195.1 GCA_025800435.1 Cellvibrionaceae bacterium
ATGGAGCTTCAGGCCCTGCTCAGCGAAGTAGAGCCCAAACGCCACAAGCTGGGCAACCAGCTTTCACAACCCTGAACCCGAAGTAAACAACCCTGAGCCCGAAGTAAACAGCCCTGAGTCGCAGATAAGCGAACCCTGCCCAGCAGAGCCCGATACTGAAACAGAGTGCCCAGAGTTGGATCTTGAGCGAATTAGCCACGAGCCCACACCCGGCCTAAAAGTACAGAGCCAGCCGGAGCTGGTGTTCGACAACACCAATATCAGCGTCACCAGCAGCCACCAACTGGAGGCGGACCACCCGCCCACCGAAGCGCAAGACCTGGATGCCGAAGCCTGGGCCATGGAACTGCTTAACGAAGACGACAGCGCCCAGCCCACTGACGACGAACCGCGCTTTAGCGATGATGACACCAAAGACTTCAAGCACCAACCCAGCGGCCCCAAGGCGTTAACCCAAGCCATTAAAGCCGAACAACTGGAAGACCAAGACGAGGCAGGGCAAGACGAGGCTTGGGCGGTCAATATGATTATGGAGGAGCTTCAGCCCCAAGCTGAAGAGCCTGTTGACAGCAGGCCTGAACTAGAACCAGAAGCCGAGACCATAGCCAAAATGGTTATGACCAGCGAGGTAAGCAAAGAGACCGCCGAGTCTGAGTTTCCAACCAGTGAACCAAGCGGGCAGAAAGACGACGAGACCGAACTGAGTTTGACCCCGATCGACGATAAAGTGGAGCCCCTTATTACTATCGGCGACAACAAAGCCGAGCTGGAAGCGGCGCCGCGCAAACCGAAGAAGCGACGCAAAAAGAAAACCAAAAACCAAGCCGACCAAAGCAAATCGGAAATGATCGCCGGTATTGAACCGGAGCCGCTGGAAATGCAGTTTGCCGCCAATGTTCGCAATTATCGCTGGCTCTGGGCTGTGGCTTGTGTTGTTGCAGCCGCTGTCCTTATCGCTCAGCTGGCCTGGCTCAAATACGATCAACTCAATCGCTTAGAGCCCTACCGCAGCTATTATGGGCTCGCCTGTAAAATGCTGAACTGTGAGCTGCCCCCGCAAATTGACCTAAAGCGGCTCAAGACCTCCAAATTGGTGGTTCGCAGCCACCCAGAGGCAGACAACGCCCTGATTGTCGAAATGGTGATACTGAATACCGCCCAATTCGAGCAAGAATTCCCGAAAATTGAACTGAGCTTTAATGATATCGATGGCAAACCCGTCGCCAGCAGGGTGTTTACGCCCGCCGAATATCTGGCCGGAGAGCTGGCCGGGGCCAAACTGATGCCAATTAAGCGCCCCATCCACCTATTACTCAATATTATCGACCCGGGTAAAAACGCCACTAATTATCGGGTGCGGGTGATTTAGGCCGCGCTTAAGCCTAAAGACCCGAAATCGATCAAAAAAACAGCAAATCGAACAAATTCCCACTTCCCTAAGTAGGGGCTCTGCGGGTATTATATGCGCCCTTTTTCAGGGGGGCCGGATACACAAACCCGGCCACCGATTGACCACAGCAGCGGGATACACACTTGTTCGACCTAGGCCCATACCAGATCCAAAGCCCAGCCGTGCTGGCGCCCATGGCTGGCATTACAGATTTGCCTTTTCGACGCCTCTGTCGCGTTCGGGGGGCGGGTTTGGTCACGGCCGAAATGCTCACCGCCGATACCAAGCTGTGGCACAGCCGCAAATCCCAGCAGCGTTTAATTCAAGCGGACGAAGCCGAACCCCGGGCTGTACAAATTGCCGGCGCCGAGCCTATGCAGCTGGCCGAGGCCGCCCGGGCCTGCGTTGCTCACGGCGCCCAAGTTATTGATATCAATATGGGTTGCCCCGCCAAAAAAGTCTGCAATAAGGCCGCCGGCTCCGCCCTGTTGCGAGATGAAAAGCTGGTCGCCGAGATTCTTGAGGCCGTGGTCAAGGCGGTTGCCGTACCCGTTACCCTAAAAATTCGCACCGGCTGGTCTACTGACGAGCGCAACGGCCCCAGCATTGCCAAGCTGGCCCAAGAGGCCGGCATCGCCGCCCTCACCGTACACGGCCGCAGCCGCGCCTGCCGTTTTAAGGGCGAGGCCGAGTACGACACCATCGCCAACATTGTGCAGGCGCTGGATATACCGGTGATCGCCAACGGCGATATCAACAGCCCAGCCAAGGCCAAGGCCGTACTTGATTACACCGGCGCCGCCGCCGTTATGATAGGCCGCGCCGCCCAGGGCCGCCCTTGGATCTTTGCCGAAATTGAGCACTATCTAAATACCGGCGAGCAGCTGGCGGCCCCCAGTGCCAGCCAAATTAAAGCCACTATTAACGAACACCTTAAGGCCCTGCACCAACACTATGGTGATTACCTCGGGGTTCGTATCGCCCGCAAGCATATGGGCTGGTACCTACAAACCCTAAGCGATTTACAACTGGCCCCGGCCGCTTTTCTAACTGAGCAGCGCCGTGCCTTTAACCTGCTGGAAAGCAGTGACCAGCAACATTTTCTTGTCGATACATTATTCACCCATGTAATCGACACCCTTTACAAGACTCGTAATACCCAATCTAAAGAGGAACAAGCCGCATGAACAGCGCAGAAACCTTCGTAACCGAAGCGCCGATTGACAACAGCCGCACCGAGACCAGCCAGCTGACCGACACCAGCCGCAACCAGTCTCTGCGCGACAGCGTTGAAATTGCGATGGAAAACTATTTCCGCAATTTGGAAGGCCAGAGCGTCACCGATGTGTACGAACTGGTAATGAACGAAGTGGAAGCCCCGATGCTGGAAGTCATCATGAAGCACACCCGCCACAACCAGACTAAGGCCGCTCAGGTCTTGGGCCTAAACCGTGGCACCCTGCGTAAAAAACTCAAGCAGTACGGTTTGCTTTAATTCCCCAGCACAGGACACCCACATGAGCTCAAGCAATGACCAGGGCCTGGTAGCGGTCAAACGCGCTTTAATCAGCGTGTCTGATAAAACCGGCATCGTCGAATTTGCCAAGCAGTTGAGCGCACTCGGCGTTGAACTGCTATCCACCGGAGGCACCTACCGTCTGCTGCAAGACAACGGCGTTGCCGTTACCGAAGTATCCAGCTACACCGGTTTTCCGGAGATGATGGACGGCCGGGTCAAAACCCTGCACCCCAAAGTGCACGGTGGCATTCTCGGCCGTCGCGGCCAAGACGATGCAGCGATGGCCGAGCACGGTATCGATGCCATTGATATGGTAGTGGTCAACCTCTACCCCTTTGAGCAAACCGTTGCCAAGGATGACTGCAGCCTGGAAGACGCCATCGAAAATATCGATATCGGCGGCCCCACCATGGTGCGCGCTGCGGCCAAAAACAATGCCTTTGTCAACATCGTGGTTAACGCCGGCGACTACGACAATATTATTGCCCAAATGCAGGCCAATAATGGCGCCACCAGTCAAGCTACCCGCTTTGATCTGGCCATTAAAGCCTATGAGCACACCGCCGCCTACGATGGCGCTATCGCCAATTACTTTGGCCGCCTAGTACCTGGTGGTAACGATAAATTTGCACGTACCTTTAACACCCAATTTATCAAAGCCCAGGATATGCGCTACGGTGAAAACTCTCACCAAGACAGCGCCTTTTATGTAGAGAAAACCCCCGCCGCCGGCACCATTGCCAGCGCCAGCCAACTGCAAGGTAAAGAGCTCTCTTACAATAATATCGCCGATACCGACGCCGCCCTGGAAACCGTTAAACTGTTTGACCAGCCCGCCTGTGTGATCGTCAAGCACGCCAACCCCTGTGGGGTGGCCGTGGCGGACAACATCGGCAAGGCCTACGAACTGGCCTTTGCCACCGACCCAGAATCCGCCTTTGGCGGCATTATCGCCTTTAACCGCGAACTGGATGCCGACACCGCCAGCGCTATTTGTGCCAAGCAGTTTGTCGAGGTGATTATCGCGCCCAGCATCAGCTTGGCGGCGCGCGAAGCGGTGGCCGAGAAGAAGAACGTACGCCTGCTGCAGTCTGGCCAATGGGGCGACAGCGCACCCAGCTTTGACTTTAAACGCGTGGCCGGCGGCCTGCTGGTACAAGACCGCGACCTGGCCATGGTCGGCGCTGGCGACCTGAAAGTGGTGACCAAACGCGCCCCCAGCGAAGAAGAAATTGGCGATCTGTTGTTTAGCTGGAAAGTGGCCAAGATGGTTAAATCCAACGCCATTGTCTACGCTAAGAACGGCCAGACCATCGGCGTTGGTGCCGGCCAGATGAGCCGGGTTAACTCTGCCCGTATCGCCGCCATTAAGGCCGAACACGCCGGCCTTGAAGTAAAAGGCAGCTGCATGGCTTCCGATGCCTTCTTTCCCTTCCGCGATGGTATCGACAATGCGGCCGAGGTGGGCATTAGCTGTGTGATTCAGCCCGGCGGTTCGATTCGGGATGAAGAAGTGATTGCGGCGGCGGATGAGGCCGGAATGGCAATGGTGTTCACCTCAACTCGCCACTTCCGCCATTAATCACGTTTTAAGGGGCATCTTTGCGCCTCTGACTGCGTTGCTTCGGTGCTCGGTTGGTCACGTACTACTCGTACGCTCCCGCCCTGTGCTCCGAGGCGCCTTGTCAGAGACGCAAATCTACCCCTTAAAACGCGATTAACTAGCTTTGGGGTCAGGCTTTTGGTTATTTTTTTAGTTCTCGTTTTACGTCTATTATTTGACAGGTTTTTGTATGAATATTTTGGTGATTGGTTCGGGTGGGCGCGAGCATGCGCTGGCTTGGAAAGCGGCGCAGTCAGCTTCGGTGGGCACTGTGTACGTAGCGCCCGGCAATGCCGGTACCGCGCTTGAGCCTAAGTTAGAAAACGTTGCCATTGGCGTGGGCGATTTTGCTGCGCTGGCGGATTTTGCCGAGACCAACGGGGTTAGTTTGACCATTGTCGGGCCAGAGGCACCACTGGTTGACGGCGTAGTCGATTACTTTGCCGAGCGCGGCCTGCGCTGCTTTGGGCCGAGTAAAGGCGCCGCCCAGCTCGAAGGCTCTAAAGCATTCACCAAAGACTTTTTGGCCCGCCACAATATTCCCACCGCCGCCTACCAAAACTTTACCGAAGTTGAGCCAGCGCTGGCTTACCTGCGCGAAATGGGTGCGCCCATTGTGGTTAAGGCCGATGGCCTGGCCGCGGGCAAAGGCGTAA
>JAOXRV010000205.1 GCA_025800435.1 Cellvibrionaceae bacterium
TGTAACTGCAATAAATTACGGCAGTCTTGACGGTGAATCGAAACCCCTCGGCCGAGGGTAATATAACCGGCAATAGCATCCCCTGGCAGCGGCTCGCAACAATTGGCAAAACTGGTCATCAGGTTGCCCACCCCGTCAATATATACATCGGAGTTATTAAAGGCCCGCTGGACCCGGCCCACCAATTGGGTCGGGTGGTGTTGATCTTGCCCCAGCAGTTTTTGCGCGGCATTAAGCACCTGGGCCACGCTGACATCACTGGCCCCCACGGTGGCGTATAGCCCCTCTAAACTTTTTAGGTTTAGGCTTTGGGCCAGGGCTTCAAAGTCGAGGTTTTCAACGCCGATATTTTTGAATTCTTTATCCAATAAAGCGCGGCCGGCGGCCAGGTGTTGATCGCGCGCCTGTAGTTTAAACCACTGCTGCACCTTGGCCCGGGCGCGGGCGGTATTTAGGTAACCCAGCGCCGGCGACAGCCAATCGCGGCTGGGAGACTCGCGTTTGCCCGTTAAAATTTCAATTTGATCACCGGTGTTAACACTTTGGTTAAGCGGCACAATGCGGCCGTTTAGCTTGGCGCCGCAGCAGCGATGGCCGACATCGGTGTGGATTCGGTAGGCAAAATCTAACACGGTGGAATTGGGTGGCAAATCAATAACATGGCCATCCGGGGTAAATACATAGACCCGATCTTGCTCGATACCGCTGCGCAAATCATCGTCCAGCGAGTGGCTGCCAAGTTCCTCGCTCCACTCTAGCACCTGCCGCAGCCAGGCAATTTTTTTCTCGTAGCTGTCTTGGTTACCCTCGGCGTCGGTGCCCTTGTACTTCCAGTGGGCGCAGACCCCAAACTCGGCTTCTTCGTGCATCGCATGGGTGCGAATTTGCACTTCTAACACTTTGCGATCCGGGCCGATCACCGCGGTGTGTAAAGAGCGATAGCCATTCTCTTTGGGCGAGGCGACATAATCGTCAAACTCATTGGGTATCAAGCGCCACTGGCTGTGTACAATACCCAACATGGTGTAACAATCGCTCACCGTGGGCACCAAAATACGCACCGCGCGAATATCGTAAACCTGGGAAAAACCAATATCTTTGCGCCGCATTTTGCGCCAGATACTGTAGATGTGTTTGGCCCGGCCCTGTATCGCCGCATCAATCTTGGCCTCGCTGGCGGCGCCCTCTAAAAATTCGATTACCCGCTCAATATAGTCTTGTCGATCGATCCGGCGCTCGTCCAATAGATGGGCGATATGCATATAATCGTCCGGCTCCAGATAGCGAAACGACAGGTCTTCCAGCTCCCATTTAATATGGCCAATGCCCAGCCGGTGGGCCAGTGGCGCATACACATCGGCCACCTCTCGGGCGACCCGGCGCTTTTTTTCGGGGGCGGCGGTTTTAGCGGCCCGAATGGCACAGGTGCGCTCGGCCAGCTTGATCAGGGCCACGCGCACATCGTCGACCATGGCCACTAACATTTTGCGAATGTTATCGGCCTGCTCGGCCGAGGGGCTGCCCAGTACACTCTCTTCGCTATCGCTGCGCAACTGGCTGATAGCGGCCATACGCAGCACACCGGAAATTAAGCCGGCGACTTCAGCACCGTATTTTTTTTCTACTTTGGTCAGGGGTAGTTTATGCTCGCGCACAGCGCGATAGAGGATAGCGGCCTGCAGCATTTCCCGGTCCGCTTCCAGGTCGGCGAGAATCTCGGCCATCTCCAAGCCAGTGTGAAAACAGCCTTGGCTATCGGCCCAGCTGTTCTCGCTGGGAACCACATCGGCTTCGATCTCTTGCACATACTGACAGACTTGCGCAAGCTGTGCCTGATCGGCACTGCTGAGGTGTTCTGGGTCATCCATGCGCGCCTGCAGCCGGCGCAGCCAGGAGCTGATATCGACATCACCGCTGGCGGTAATGGGGTGATCTTCTCTTACTTTAACCATAGCATCCTAAGGCCGTTCAATATTGCTTTTTGCGGCCCTTGGGCCAGCCACCTATGGTAAGCCTTGAGCGGCATCACTGCACACTGACAAAGCTTATCGTTCGAGTAGCGCCATGCACTCGAGATGATCCGTTTGCGGGAACATATCCATCATTGCCAAGCGTGTGAGCCGATAACCGACGCCACCAAGCTCAGCCAGGTCCCGCATTAGAGTCGATTGATTACAAGAGACATAGAGTATCCTAGAACAGGAAAGTTCGGCTAGGCGTTTCATCATCCCCTTGGCCCCAGCCCTGGGCGGATCGAGCAATACCGCGCCCACCCCTGCCGCCTTAAGCCCCCGCCACCAGCGGCCGGGCTCGGCCTCCAAATCGGCGCAGATAAACTCAATCTCTAGCCCCGCAGCCGCGGCATTGGCCCGGGCCTGGGCCAGCAGTGGCTCAGCCAGCTCAAGCCCTACAACCCTGGCGCCGGTGGCGGCCAGGGGCAGACTAAAATTGCCCACCCCACAGAATAGATCCAATAGGGTTTGCCCTGGGGCCGGTGCTAACCACTCCAGCGCCTGGGCCACCATCGCCTTATTGACCCCGGCGTTGACCTGAATAAAGCCCCCAGGGGCAAAGCCCAGCTGCCAAGGGGGCAGCTCATAATAGCTGTCCAGCTCGCCCTGCCAGCTTTGCAGTGTACCGCCCTTTTGGCTTTGCGCGGCCAGGCGAAAGCCCTGATCCTGGGCCAGTTGAACCAGGCCCTGGGCCAGCTGTTGGGGCCAATCCCGGGTTTGACGCAAAATTGCCAGTGGGCTTGGGCCGATATCAAGTAATTCCACATGGCCCAGATAGCGGGCCCAGGCAAAACCCTTGTGGGCGGCCATAAACTGATTGAGCTGGGCCAATAAGCCCGCGCAGGCCGGGCTCAGCACCGGGCATTGATCAATCGCTAAAATGGTTTGGCTCTGGCCACGACGAAAGCCCAGCTGACCACACTGGCTGACCCCAAGCCGTGCCCGGCGTCGATAGCCCCAGGGCTGGCTGGCCAAACACTCGATCTGCTCGGGGCCTTTGATAGGGCTGTGCAATAGGGACTTGGCCTTGGGCTGAGCCCGCTGGCCCAGCTTGGGCTTGGCCTTTTGGGCGCGCGGGCGCAACAGCTTGGCGAGGTTCTGCCAAAGGGCCTGGCGCTTGTGTTCAAGCTGGCTGGGGTAGTCTAGCGGCTGTAATTGGCAGCCGCCGCACTGGCCAAAATGGGCACAAGGCGGCTGACTTGGGTGTTCACTGGGGGCCATCGGCTCACTTGCTGGGCTAAAAATCAGCGATTATACAAGCCCGAGGACAGATAGCGATCCCCGCGATCACAGATAATCGCCACAATCACCGCGTTTTTTAGTTCTTTGTCCAGACGCAGGGCACCGGCCACCGAACCGCCGGAGGAGACGCCGCAAAAGATGCCCTCTTCCCGGGCCAGGGCGCGCATGGTGTCCTCGGCCTCTTGTTGGCCCATATTGATCACCCGGTCGACCCGGGCCGGCTCAAAAATACTGGGCAGGTATTCCTTGGGCCAGCGCCGAATCCCCGGTATCGCCGCGCCCTCTTCAGGCTGCAGGCCGACAATTTCAATCGCGGGGTTTTGCTCTTTTAAATAGCGCGAAGTGCCCATAATGGTACCGGTGGTACCCATCGAGCTGACAAAATGGGTGACCTTACCTTGGCTCTGCTGCCAGATCTCCGGCCCGGTGCCGGTATAGTGGGCGCGGGGGTTATCGCCATTGGCAAATTGATCCAATACCACTCCCTTGCCCTCGGCGGCCATCGCCTGGGCCAAATCCCGGGCGTATTCCATGCCCTGCTCTTTGCTCACCTCGATCAGCTCAGCGCCATAGGCGACCATGGCGTCTTTGCGCTCCTGGGTTGAATTGGCGGGCATAATCAAAATCATCCGATAGCCCTTAATCGCTGCCGCCATCGCCAGGGCGATACCGGTATTACCACTGGTGGCTTCAATCAAGGTATCCCCGGGTTTAATATCGCCCTTGGCCTCGGCCCGCTGAATCATTGACAGCGCCGGTCTATCCTTCACCGACCCGGCCGGATTATTGCCCTCAAGCTTAAGCAAAATAGTATTGCTACTGCCCTGATTAAGGCGCTGCATACGCACTAATGGGGTATTGCCGATATAGTCTTCAATGGTGGGGAACACGCTGTTTTCTCCGCATAAACAGCGGGTCATTTTACTGTGATGGGCAAGCGGCGGGAACCGCTGGCTTAGAGCGATAAAATCTTTGCTTGGGGCGAATCGATATAAGACCAGCACACAAAAATATTGGGTGGGATATTCTTCTGGCTATTTTCAATAGTTGCAAGCCTAACCGGGCAGGCCTCTGCGTTTTATGGCAAGCAGCAGTATCCCGGCGAGCATCATCAGGGCCAGGGGCGGCAGGGAGGGAACACCTGGCGGCGTGTATGGAACACCAAAGTATCTAACCAACATATGATAAGACACACTGTCCAAATAGGGCGCGCCCGCACCATCGACTAACACCGAACCACCACTGGCTGTGGCGGCTGGCAGCGAGCGATAGGGGTCGGCGCCAGATGCGTATACTGAAATATAATAAGCCCCGGGCGGCAGCGGCTGAGAGCGCAAAGAAAACTCATCTAAGTTGCTTTGCAGGGCCGGGCTTCCTATGGTGACTGGAGCATAAGCGCTGCGCTGTACCAATATTGCAGGCCCCGAGTCAACAATGGCAAAAGGCGCTGAAGCATTGCGAATCGCGTAGGCAAACTCTGTTGCACCAAGCACGTTGGGGTCGCTGATATTTTGGGCACGAGTGATTACCGTGGGCTCAGTAATGGTTATTCGATCCAAAATAATCTGCCGCCCTGAGCCCTCCGCATTAAAAAGGGAATCTATGGCCACTGTATTAACGCCAGTAATTCGATCGAGCAAGGTGAGCTGTTGGGCCAGCAAAGCGTGGCTAAATAGGGAAGAGGCCACTAGCAAAAACGCAAACCCAAACTTTAAAGAACACCTGTTCACCCATCACACTCCGATTAAAGCCGCTAGTTTACGCTGGTTTGACTGTCAAGTTGGCGTGTATATTAGCCTGTATTCACATAGATTTGAAGGCCCAGGGCAGCTATGAATAGCTCGATGATGCTCAGCTGGGCCGAGTTATTCAGAGGCACCCTAGCTCACAATGACAAAGGCCACCGCATAGTCTTGCTCATCCGATAGGCTCAGCAGGCACTGACTGGCGCCCAGTGCCAGCATTCGCTGTTGGGCAACCCCCACCAGGCGCACTACCGGCGCACCAATTGCATCATTGCCAATCTCTATTTCCTGCCAGGATACACCCTGCCCTATACCCGAGCCCAAGGCCTTGCCCACCGCTTCTTTGGCAGCGAAGCGCTTGGCAAAGTAATTCAGCGCCACACTGGGCTCGGCGCAGTGTTTTTGCTGGTAAACTTCGCGCTCAGCCTCGGTCAGAATACGCTCCAGTAAGCGCCCTTTGGTGCGGCTAAGGCTCGCGGCCAAGCGCTCGATCTGAACAATATCGGTGCCGATACCTTTAACCATTATTGTCTCCCCCCTTGGCCTGGCGAAACCCCTGCAATTGCTGAATAAACTCCCGGCTTTTTAGTGGGCGCCCGCCCAGTAAGCTGTGAAAGACCTGACGCATCAAGCGTTTGGCTGCGGCTTTGGGCCCGGGCTCAACAAATTGCCCCCGCCCCAGCGCCAGCAACTCAATGCCAGCATAGGCATTGGCGGCCGGCCCCGCCACCGGGTAAAAACGGCCACTTTCCTGCCAGACGTAAAATTGTTCGGGCACAATCGCATGGTCGGCATGATCTCGCCCAAAATCCAGCCCGTAGCCCAGCTCAGCCAGCAGTGTAAACTCGAACTGGCGCAGCCTAGCTTGCAGGTCCTGGGGAGCTTGTAAGTCCGCCAACAAGGCAGCATAGGCAATAAATAAATCTTCCGCTGGATCTTGCTCGGGTAACAGTTTTAACAGCAGCTCGTTAATATACAGACCGCTGTAGAGGCTGTTGCCCTGTAGGCCAATTGCCTGGCCGCCGGCTTCCCAGCGGGTTAAGGTTTTTAGATCTCCCCGGCCCTGCCAGTTGAGCAGATAAGGAGTAAACGCTTGCAGCGGCTGGCGCATTTGACGCTTCGACTTTTGCGTTCGGGCGCCTTTGGCCAGCACATTGATACGGCCGTAATCTTGGCTTAAGAGGTGAACGATAAGGCTGCTATCGCTATAGGGGCGGCTGTGGAGAACAAAGGCAGCTTGGTTTTCAGTGGCCTCCATCAGCTAGCCTATAGATCGTCGTAGCCCAAGCTGCGCAGGGCTCGCTCATCGTCCGACCAACCGGACTTAACCTTAACCCACAGGCGCAGCATTACTTGGCAATCGAACAAGCGCTCCATATCCTCGCGGGCCTGGGCACCGATACTTTTTATACGCGAGCCCTTATCGCCAATTAAAATCCGCTTTTGGCCGTCGCGCTCAACCAAGATCAAGGCACCGATATGAAGAATATGCCCCTCGGCATTAAATTCCTCTATCTCTACAGTCATTTGGTAGGGCAGCTCATCGCCGAGCTGCCGGGTAATTTTTTCCCGCACAATTTCGGCGGCCATAAAACGTGAGCTGCGGTCGGTAATCTGATCCTCGGGGAAAAAGTGCCTGCCCTCAGGCAGGCGCTTTTCAATTTCGCTCTCCAGTGCCTCAAGGTTGTGGCCGCGCAGGGCCGAGATAGGCACGACCTCCTCCAGCTGAAGTTTTTCGGTTAAATTTTGCAGGTGTGGCAACAGGGTTTCCTTATCCTCTAGCATATCCACCTTGTTGACCGCCAAGATAATCGGGCAATCGAGATTTTGCAGGCGCTTCACCACCATCTCGTCTTCATCGGTCCAGGCCAGCCGGTCCACCAAAAACACCACCAGATCCACATCGCGGATGGCGGTAGTGGCCGCCCGATTCATATAGCGGTTGATGGCGCGGTTATGCTGCAGGTGTAATCCCGGGGTATCCACATAGATAAACTGACTGGGCCCCTCGGTTTTAATGCCCAGCACATTGTGACGGGTGGTCTGGGGTTTGCGCGAAGTAATACTAATTTTTTGCTGCAAAATATGGTTGAGCAGGGTCGACTTGCCCACATTGGGGCGGCCGACAATAGCGATATAGCCGCAGCGCTGGGATTGATCGGAATCGGACACGGTTAACCTCGTTGGGGCGCTACAGGCCCTGCTCTTTAATTTGGGCAATGGCCCGGGCGGCAGCCGCTTTTTCGGCTTTGCGGCGATTGGCGGCCTGGGCCCGAGTGGGCTGCTTTAGCAGTGCCAGGGAGCACTCTACTACAAAGCTCTGGGAGTGGTTTTCCCCCTCCACCTCCACCACGCGATACTCGGGCAGGGCCAACTTGCGCGCTTGCATAATTTCTTGCAGAGCCGTTTTGGGGTCTTTATCCGCTTGCTCTAGGTGTTCTGGGGCAAGGCGCCCAGCAAACCAATCGAGCACCACCTGCTTGGCCGCCTCAAAGCCGCCATCGACATAGACGGCGCCAATAATCGCCTCGACCGCATCGGCCAGAATCGAATCCCGACGAAAGCCACCGCTTTTCATTTCGCCTTCACCCAGCAATAGGCTTTCGCCCAAGTTGAGCTCGCGCGCTATCTCCGCCAGGGTTTCACCCTTGACCAGGGCAGAACGGGTACGGCTTAGCAGGCCCTCACTGGCCTCGGGCAGGTTTTCAAATAGACGCTGACCGATGACAAAGCCCAGAATTGAATCACCCAAAAATTCCAGCCGCTCGTTATTGGTTTTGCCGCAGCTGCGGTGAGTCAGGGCCAAATCCAGCAGGCTCTGGTCGCCAAACTCATAGCCGATACTCTTTAACAGGCGAATACGGCTTGGGCTGTTATGGGCCGATGTGGTTTTAGTAGGCACGGTCGCGGCAACAATCTTCGGGATTGCGGGTATCTAATTTGTGGCGAAAGTGCATAACCACATCGGTGTTGGAAAACAAGTTATTGCGCACTTCGTAGTCAATAATCACAATAAAGTGGTCGTCAACTCGCTGTATCTCCCAGCTTTTGGGGTCGGCCGCCTGGCCGCGCACATTATTCAGGGTAAAGGTTCTAGTCAGTTGAGTGCGCACATGCTCAGAGCTGCGGCCAATAATACTGTTCTCGCCAGTCGGCAATTTGCGCAGCGCCGCCTCAACAAAACGGTCATCCATATAAGCCGGTACGGTTTTGCTGGCGAACAACAGCAGGCAACCGAAAATAAACAATAGCACTAGAGCGCCGCTGACGGTAATACCCAACTGCTTGTGCATACGTGTCATAGCCATTTTCTACCTGTAGAGTTAATGCTTATTGACATCCCTGTTACTGAATACCACCTACCCGCTTAAAGCTGGGCAGGCTGCCAAGTTCTTTCCATTGCATCCAAATTGCAAACGCTTTACCGACGATGGCCGACTCGGGCACCGGCCCCCAAGCACGAGAGTCCATGCTGTTATCGCGGTTGTCGCCCATCATAAAATAGTGGCCCTCGGGCACATTCCACTCGCCGTGCTTACCGAAACGAGTGGGGGTAATATTTTTGCGTATGGCATGCTCAACACCGTCGAGATTTTCGCTCGCCAGCTCGTACACAGGACGCGCCGGGGGCAAAGACGCAAGCAGCTCTTGCGGCGCTTGCTCACCATTAATATACAGCACATTATTGGTGTAGCGAATATGGTCACCGGGAAGCCCAACCACACGCTTGATATAATAGGTATCGGGTTTGTGGGGTGGAAAAAATACCATCACATCGCCGCGTTTGGGCTGGTTTAAATCCATCACCTTGGTACGTACCACAGGCAGGCGAAGGCCGTAGGTGTATTTATTAACCAGAATAAAATCGCCAACTTCTAAGGTGGGCACCATCGACGGGGAAGGAATTTGAAAAGGCTCTGCTATAAACGAGCGCAGCACCAGCACTATCGCCAACACTGGAAAAAAAGATTTTGAATACTCCACGATAGTGGGCTCGCGAGAGGCTTCTTCCAGTAGCTCTACGCGGGCTTGCTGGGCCTGTGCCAGTGCACCATTGGCAGCCACTGCCAAGTTATCATCTGGGCCCTTTGCGCCCATACTAGACTCAATCTCAGCCACCCGTACCCTGCGTTTAGGGGAAAAAACAATCGCATCAATCAGCCACACCACACCGGTGAAGGCCACCGCAATTACCAATACTAAAGGGAAGTTAATATCCATGACTGTTGTTGCTCTCGCTAATTTTTTACGCGCCCTATAGGCGCCGGCTTAAAGATCCAATCTTTGAAGTTATAATTTACACTTTGTTAGCTGCTGACAACTCTATTTGTCGCAGCAGCCTAACGCTTTAGCTAATTATCTTAGCTATCTACTTTCAACACCGCCAGGAAGGCCTCTTGGGGAATTTCCACCCGACCTACTTGTTTCATGCGCTTTTTACCGGCTTTTTGCTTTTCCAGCA
>JAOXRV010000209.1 GCA_025800435.1 Cellvibrionaceae bacterium
GATACAGGAGTTACAACGACGACTGCAGTCCGTGGTGCGACAAACGGATATTTTTACCGAGCTGGAAGACGATAAAGCACTGCTGTTATTAACCCACTGTTCGCCCAAATGGGCCGAGCGCATCAGCGAAAAAATTCGCAGTATCGAATCGAGCAATAGCAGCTCGCTGCTCAAGCTGAATATTCGCAGCTATGCCCTGCCCGATAAAAAACTGCCCGATGACACCCAACAATGGCTGTTAGACAACGCCGGGCAAACGGAGTTTGCCAATGTGGGCTAGCATCGAGTTTTGGCTGGATAATACCTGGCTTAACTTTGTCTATCAGTTGCCCAATGTGGTGTTTATTCCCATGTTGATTCTGTTAGAGCTGCCGCTAATGCTACTCGGTATCGTCGGCTGTTTGCGTTGGTACCAACGCCGCTACATCGATACCGACCACCCAGGCCTTCGCCCCCCCGCACAAACGCCCAAAGTCTCCTGCATTATTACCTGCTATGGCGAAGGCGATGCCATTATTAAAACCATCGACACCCTGGCCGAGCAGCGCTACCCAGGGGAAATTGAAATTATCGCGGTGGTCGATGGCGCCAGCACCAATGTGGATACCTACCGAGCCGCATTAAGCTGTGAGGAAAAACTGGCCAGCTACCACAACCGCGAGCTGGTTATTTTGCCCAAATGGCAACGCGGCGGCCGGGTCTCCACCCTCAATGCGGGCCTGGCCAATGCCAGCGGCGAGATTGTAATCAATGTCGACGGCGACACCTCCTTTGACAATACCATGGTATTGGAAATGGTCGCCCTGTTTGACGACCCCAATGTACCCGCCGCCGGTGGCGCCCTACGCGCGCGTAACCACAGTGACAACTTGCTGTGTAAAATGCAGGGCATTGAGTATTTGCTGTCCATGCAAACCGTCAAAAACGGTTTATCTGAATGGAACCTGCTGAATAATATCTCCGGTGCCTTTGGCGCCTTTCGGCGGGATTTTTTGCGCCATATCGGTGGCTGGGATACCCACACCGCCGAAGACTTAGACCTGACCGTACGCATTAAAGCCTACTTCAAGCGCCACCCCAATCTGCGCCTGGGCTTTGCCCCCCTGGCGGTGGGCCACACCGATGTACCGGCCAGCGCCAAAGACCTGCTAATGCAACGGCTGCGTTGGGATGGCGACCTACTATTTTTGTATTTGCGCAAGCACTTTAAATCCCTCAGCCCAGATCTACTCGGCACCAAATCGTTTATCTACACCTTGATCTACGGGGTCGGCCAAAATGTGGTACTGCCAGTTTTGGTACTGCTCTATTCGATTTGGATTTTTGCCACCTACCCACTCGAATATGTGTTGGCCCTGGGCCTGTTTTTGTTTGGGCTCTATGTATTTACCGCGGCCTTATTATTTTTAACCCATATGGTGCTGATCAGCGAGCGCCCCAGGGAGGACTTGCACTTTATACTCTACCTGCCGCTATTCCCTATCTATACCATGTTTATGCGTCTGTGGTGTGTCATCTGCCTGCTCAATGAGGTGCTGCGCCGGGGCCACGAAGAGAGCACCATGGCACCCTGGTGGGTACTTAAGCGAGGCAACCGCTTCTAATGAAGGTGCGCTTCTCTCCCCTTAAACAGGCCAAGCCCAGCGAAGACAATGGTGTACCCCTTAAATACGCCCCGGCCAAACGCACCGCCTACCAGGCCCGTTGGTATTTAATTTTGGCCCTGGCCCTAAGCCCGGTGATTCTATTTACACTGTGGCTTTATTTTAGTTGGGTGCAAGTGCACTCCGACGGGGTGGTATCGATGACGCCCCAAAAACTGAGCAGCCCCGGCGAGGGAATCGTCGAGAAAATTTACGTTAAGACCGGGCAGGTGCTGGCCGCCGGGGCGCCACTGATTAAAATTCGCACACCGGTATTGGATGCGGAAATTGCCGAGCTAGAACGGCAACTGAGCGAGCTAGAAGGCGCCAATATGGAGCCCCTAGAGCTGCAAATTGATCGGGTTCTGGCCGACCAGGAGCGCAGCAGCGACAACAACCAAAACCAGCTGCAAGCGCTCGAGCAGGACTATGAGGCACTGCATAACAAACAGATTATTGACCGGGGCCAGCTGGCCCAAATGCAGCAACTGCGGTTTCAATCCGAACTGTGGTACAGCAACGCCCAGGCCGAGCGTTTACGCGAACAGCAGCAGCAACAGCAGCGCCAAATCGGTGGTGCCAACGCCCAGCAGATACGCGCCCTTAAACACCAACTGGTCAAGCTCAAAGCGCGCCGGCAGCTATTTTTGATTCACACCCCCGACGGGGCCCAGGTCAACGATATCTCGGTGGCCGAGGGCAATTTGGTCAATCGGGGGGAAGAGCTAATTTACCTGTCCGAGCGCAGTGAGGCCAAGGTATTGGCCTACCTCGCCCCCAAGTTTATCGACTACACCCGCCAGGGCAGCGAGGTCGAGGTGCAGTTCCCCAATGGCTATAAGGCCACCGCCTATATCAGCGAGCCGGTGACCCTAATCCGCACCCTGCCCAGCCGCCTGGCCGACCCTTTCGAGACCAACCGGCCAGTGCTTAAGGTGACCCTGTCCTTTCGCGAGCCGTTGCCCGGACGCCTCAAAGTTGAAGGTCTGCCGGTTAAGGTCAAACACGGCACTCTGCTACTGGATAACCCCGGCACCGTCGACAAACTGCGTTTTTGGCAGTAGCCCCTACTCACAACTTATTTAACAACTGCAATAGCTGCTGGCGCTCTTTCGCCTCTAAGTTGTTAAGTAGGCTCTGGCCCTTTTGCTCAATACTGAGGCTGGCATTGAGGTAAATTTCCCGCCCCGCATCGCTGATGGTCACCAGGCTAACCCGACCATCGCGCTCGGCCGCCCCCTTGGCCACCAGGCCGACCTTTTCCATCGGCCGCAGCATTCGGGTAATACCCGAGGCGGTGCGCCCCAACGCTTCGGCCACATCCACCCGGCGCAGCTGTTGCTTGGGCGCCTGCATCAGGGCCTGCAATACCATATATTCCGACAGGGCCAGGCCGTGTACCGCGCCCAAACTATTATCCAGCTGTTTACCCAAGCGCGAAGCCTGCAACCACAGCTGGCGAATAATTGCCCCCGCTTGTTGTGTTTGTGTCATTGTTCTACTCCATGATTTAAACCAATACCGGGGTCCTCTGCCTCGGAAAACAATTGCAATATACTTCACCACTCAAGCACTTTGCAATATTTATAGGGTTAATTTGTTTAAATATCGTGGTTTCGGTGTCCAGCACAATTGGCTCGGACGCCTTGCAGGCCCCGTAAACACTAAGATAGGCTAAAGCAAATTGTGCGGATACCAACATGAATAAAAAAGTCCTAATCGGCCTCAGTGGCCTGGCCCTAGTCGCCGCTGGTGGTTATAGCTACTATCAAAAACAAGCGGGCAAGATCTTAAAACTGACCCCAGAAAAAATTGCCGAGCTAAAAGCCGAGGCGGCCAAACAGCGCGAGCAGGCCTTTGCCCAACCCGCCCAACAGCCCAAACCGGCGAGCCAGGCCAACGACAATAACAACCTCTACTGGGGCGATTTGCATGTGCACACGGCCCTGTCTTTTGACAGCTACCTGTTTGGCAACCGCCTGAGCCTGGATGACGCCTACCGCTTTGCCATGGGCGAAACCCTCTACAATATCGCCGGCGAGCCCATGCAGTTACAACAGCCCCTGGACTTTGTCGCCATTACCGACCACGCCGAGAGTTTTGGCATGCTTGAAGCCTGTGGCCAGCCCGAGCTCAGCCCCAAGCAAGCAGAATTCTGCGCCGGCTTTGACAAGCCCTCGGTGGCCCAGTTTTTAAAGCTGCGCAAAATGGGTGAAGCCCGCCCGCCGGTGCGCCCCACCGCCCAGTGCAATGACGACCTGGCCCAGTGCCTGGCCTTTGCCAACAGCACCTGGCGACAGACCATCGACGCCGCCGAGCGCTATAACAAGCCCGGTGAGTTTACCGCCTTTGCCGCCTATGAATACTCACCCACCCTCAGCAAAACCGGCAAGCTGCACCGCAATGTATTTTTTAAGAACAGCCACACCTCAGCCCAGGCCTACTCGGCCTTCGACGCGCCCACTGTATTAGACCTGTGGCGCAAACTAGAGCAAAGCTGCCAGGGCCTGTGCGAGTTTCTAACCATTCCCCACAATATGAACAAAACCTGGGGCCTGGCCTATTCGGGTAAAACCATTGATGGTGATACCTACAGCAAAGATGATTGGGCGCTGCGCGAGCGCAGTGAACCCCTGGCCGAAATTTTCCAGATCAAGGGCAGCTCCGAGTGCGCCATGGGCGCCGGCACCAGTGATGAAGAGTGCAACTTTGAGCTGATGGTGCCGGTCTGCGAGGGTGAACAAGAGCCCGGCTGCAGCGGCCCCAATAGCTTTGTCCGCGAGGGCCTGAAAAAAGGCCTGCAACTGCAACAAGAACTGGGCTTTAACCCATTGCAGGTGGGTTTTGTGGGCAGCACCGATACCCACAACAGCGCCCCCGGCGATACCGAAGAGTGGAACAGCCGCGGCGCCAATGGGCTCTATTCTGCTACCGCCCGCACCCGGCTGGAGCTAAAACCCGGCAGCGAACAGCAGGGCCAGCCCCGCTACAATGGCAACCTAATGAAAAACCCCGGCGGCCTGGCCGCCGTATGGGCAAAAGAAAACACCCGCGAGGCCATCTTTGACGCCATGCAGCGGCGCGAGACCTACGCCACCAGCGGCAGCCGTATTAAGCTGCGCTTTTTTGCCGGCCCGGGTCTTAGCGCTGCCATCGACACCGCCGCCGACCCAATTGCCGCCGCCTACCAAAACGGTGTGCCAATGGGCTCGGTACTGCCCCAGGGCAAGGCGGCCCCAGAGTTTTTCGCCTGGGCCCTGGCCGACCCAGCCAGCGCCAAATTGCAGAAGATCCAGATCATCAAAGGCTGGCTTGAAGACGGCCAGAGCCGCGAGGCCACCATTGATATTGCCTGTGCCGATGGCCTGGCGCCCGAGGCCGGGCGCTGCCCGAACAATGACGCCAAAGTCGATCTGAGCAATTGCACACCCAGCCCGAACAAAGGCGCCAGCGAGCTAAAAGTTAGCTGGCAAGACCCCAACTACCGGCCGGGGCAAAGTGCCTTTTACTATGTGCGAGTGCTGCAAAACCCCAGCTGCCGCTGGAGCACTTACGACGCCCTGCGCCTGGGCCTGGCCCCCAACCCCCACAAGCCCGCCACCATTAAAGAGCGGGCCTGGTCCAGCCCCATTTGGCTGAGCCCGGGGCAGTAGGCCTTGGCAATGGTTTTAAACTGGCTGGGCCGCGCCCTGAAGCAGCC
>JAOXRV010000223.1 GCA_025800435.1 Cellvibrionaceae bacterium
AGCGTCAACCCCGTCAACTCTCTTTGGGCATCAACCTCGCCGACGATGCCACCTTTGCCAATTTCTATACGGCCTCGGGCTCCGTTGCCCAGCAGGCCTGCCAGGCGGTTGAGGCGCTGTTTAGCGAAACCCACGAACACTGCATCTACCTATGGGGCGGCAGTGGCAGTGGTATTAGCCACCTGCTACAGGCCGCTTGCCACCGCGCCCAACAGCCCCAGCAGTCTCAACAGTCTCAACAGTCTCAAGAGCGGCAAATCAGCAGCCAATACCTGCCCTTGGCCGAACTGGTGGGTTTTGCCCCCGAAGCCCTGCTTGAGGGGCTAGAGCAAATGGATTTGGTGTGTATCGACGATCTGCAAGCGGTGGCCGGTATGCCCGAGTGGGAGCAGGCCCTATTCAATTTATTTAACCGCAGCAAAGACTGCGGCCGCCGCCTGCTCATTGGCGCCAGCGCCAGCCCAACTGAGCTGCCCTTGGAGCTCGCCGATTTGCGCTCGCGCTTAGGTTGGGGCCTGGTCTTCGGCCTGCCCCAACTGAGCGACGACGACAAACGCCTGGCCCTGCAACGGCGGGCAAAAGCCCGGGGCTTAGACCTAAGCGATGAAGTGGCCCAATATATTCTGCACCGCGCACCGCGCCACACCGGTGAATTGTTTGCCTGTTTGGACCAGTTGGATAATGCCTCACTGGCAGAACAGCGGCGCTTGACGATTCCGTTTGTTAAGCAGGTTTTGGGGTTTTAGGGGCTAGGTGAGCCTTGGTTTTGATAGGTAAAATACTGTCCCTGGACTCAATAACTGAACCCGCTCATCGTCATTCCCGCGAACGCGCACTGCTGTCCGGGGAAAATTATGATCAGGCCTTCGGGGATAAAACCCAGCTTGAGGGGTAGGGGGCACTTTCTCCGTTCCGAAAGCGCGCCATGGATTCACGCCGTCCAGGCGCTCAGCCTGCGGCCAAGTCTAAATTCGCTCCAAGCGAATTGATCAGGCGCTGGC
>JAOXRV010000241.1 GCA_025800435.1 Cellvibrionaceae bacterium
ATTCTTACGGTGACACTACCGAGCTGCCCTTCTTTCAGCATTTCTATGCCGGTGGCTTTGGCTCGGTGCGTGGCTTTAAACGTAATACATTGGGCCCCCAGAGTACCCCTGCACAAATCTACGACACTACCTTTGCCGTCGGTAATGATGCCAATAGTGATGGTACTATCAATACCCGGGATCGTAACGAGGTTACCAACCCCGTCTATATTCTGGATGCCGATGGTAAACTGGCCACCACTCAGCTCAACACCAACAGCCGCCGCAACAACCCCTTCGGTGGTAATGTACTGATTGAAGGTAGCGCTGAGATCCTATTCCCACTACCCTTTATTAAAGACCAGCGTACCTTGCAGTCTGCCTTTTTTGTGGATGTGGGCAACGTGTTCGATACCGGGTGTGGCAGCAGCCAGCAAAATTGCTTCGATGTGGATCTGAGCAAGGCCAGTGCCTCGGTCGGTATTGGCGTTACCTGGATATCCGGTTTTGGCCCGCTGACCTTTAGTGTTGCCAAACCCATCCGCGAAAACCAGTTCGACGAAACCGAGTTCTTCCAGTTCTCTCTGGGTACTCAGTTCTAATAAATTAATGACAAAAACCATCAGGTAAACCAAGTAGGTAAACCGAGTAGGTAAACCAAGTAGGTAAATGGAGATAAAAAGCGTGAAAATGATTAAATCCGTATTAGCGATTGCCCTGGCCATGATGATTGCCGGTCCCAGCTATGCCCAAGGCAAGATTGCCGTATTGGATTTGCAAACTGCAATTATCCGCACCGACGCCGCTCAAAAAGAGCTAAAAGACATGCGCGCCGATGCCGAATACGCCGCTCTGCAGGCCAAGGGTGAGTCCTTGAGTTCTGAAATGAAGGCTCTGGTAGAAGAAATGCAAACCAAAGGCCTGACCTGGTCCGACGAGCGCAAGGCCGAGCAGCGCAAGAAGATGGAATTCAAACAGGCTGACCTACAGTTGGTTTCCCAGAAGTTGAAAAAAGAGCAGGCCGAAGTGATGCAGAGCCTGATTCGCAAGCACGGCGCCAAGGCCAATAAGTACGCCGAAGAGGTGATTAAGTCCGGTGGTTACGGCTTGGTATTAAATGCCGGTGCGGTACAGTGGGCCGACGCTGCTTTCGATATTACCAGCAAGGTGACCGATAAGCTGAATAAGGCCAAGTAAGCCAAACCAGTTTAGCTACAACCTAAAAAGCTGCATTTGCATCGTCGCAAATGCAGCTTTTTGCTTTTCAGCAGCCTGCTAGAGTAATCTTAGGCTTAGCGGCATAGTTTACATTCCGCACGGGGTAGAAGCCCCACCATCAAGCAAGTAATAAAGCAGTTAAGGGGGGGCAAGCGTGAGCGGCCAACGGGACTATACAATCGAGACACTGGTAAACCATGTGGCAGAAAAACTGCCGGCAGAGCTGTGCGATATTAATCCCGATGTGACGATAAGCTCCATGGCTACCCTGCAGCTGGCCCAGCCCGGCCAGCTCAGCTTTCTGGCCAACCCCAGCTACCGCAAGTACCTGGCCGACTGTCAGGCCTCGGTGGTGATTCTGCACCCCAACGAGGTCGAGCATTTTAGCGGCGGCAAAATTATCTGTCCCCAGCCCTATATCGCTTTTGCCCTGCTGACCGAACTGTTTCGCAAGGCGCATGCTGCAGAGGCCGGTGTCCACCCCAGTGCCAGTGTTAATTGCAGCGCCCAGGTGGCCAGCAGTGCGAGTATCGGCCCCAACTGCGTGGTCGAGGCCGGTGCCCAGATTGGTGAGCGGGCCCGATTGATGGCCGGGGCCTATATCGGCGCTGAGGCAATAGTGGGCGACGATAGTGTAATTCACCCCAATGTCAGCTTGGGGCAGGGCGTGCGCCTGGGCCAGCGGGTTGAAATTCACCCCAATGCGGTTATCGGCTCGGAGGGTTTTGGTTTTGCCCAAACCCCTGAGGGCTGGTTGAAAGTTCACCAGCTCGGCAGTGTCGAAATTGGCAACGATGCGGAAATCGGTGCATCTACGACGATCGATCGGGGGGCTTTGGACAATACGGTGATAGGCAATGGCGTAAAGATCGATAATCAGGTGCAAATTGCGCATAATGTCCAGATCGGTGATAACACGGCTATTGCCGCCTGTGTCGGCATCTCCGGCAGTGCCATTATTGGCCGTAACTGTACCCTGGCCGGCGGTGTGGGTTTAGTGGGCCATATTGAGCTGGCGGATAATGTGCACATCACCGGCATGACGATGGTAACCAAATCCATTGGTGAAGCAGGCTCCTATTCATCGGGAACCCCTATGATGGCTACCGATAAGTGGCGCCGCAGCGCGGTGCGCTTCTCCCAGCTGGACACCATGGCCAGCGGATTGCGCAAGCTGCAAAAGGGCCAGCCCAAGGATTGAGCTGGCGGCAACAAAGACTAAATTACGCTGAGTGCTAGGACGATTTACATGATGGAAATACAAGAGATACGCGAGTATCTGCCCCATCGCTACCCATTTTTGCTGGTCGACCGGGTGACCGAATTAGTGGAGGGCGAATCGATTGTCGCCTATAAAAATATCACCATTAACGAACAAGTGTTTAACGGCCACTTCCCACAGATGCCTATTTTCCCAGGGGTGATGATCGTTGAAGCCATGGCCCAGGCGGCCGGTATCCTGGGTTTTAAAACCCAGGGTAAAACCCCAGCCGATGGCTCTATCTACCTATTTGCCGGGGTTGAGAAAGCCCGATTTAAACGCCAGGTGGTGCCCGGCGATCGGCTCACGCTTGAGGCCAAGATCGTGTCGGTAAAGCGCGGTATCTGGAAGTTTGAATGCCAGGCCAGTGTCGATGGCGTTTTGGCTGCATCTGCCACTATAATGTGCGCTGATCGCCCGCTTGCCTGACTTAACTTAATGCCGGCTGCGACCAGCGAGCTACCATGGCCGCTTTTGTGCCTGACACAATAGATCAGTTAACGTTAGCTAAAGAGAGACCCGTTCTTTGAGTGACCCAAGCTTTATCGACCCCAGGGCGATTATCGACCCCAGTGCTGAACTTGCCGAGGATGTGCAGGTAGGGCCTTGGTCTGTGATTGGCCCCGGTGTGCAAATTGGGGCGGGAACGATTATTCATTCCCATGTGATTATTAAAGGCCCCACTCAAATCGGTGCCAATAACCGTATCTTCCAGTTTTCCAGTGTCGGTGAAGACACCCCAGATCTCAAATACAATGGCGAGCCCACCACCTTGGTGATCGGTGATAACAACACCATCCGCGAGGGCGTAACCATTCACCGGGGTACGGTGCAAGATCGCGGTGAAACCCGGATCGGCAGCAATAACCTGATTATGGCCTATGCCCATATCGGCCACGACTGTGTGCTGGGCGACAATATTATTATGATCAATAACGCCTCGGTGGCCGGCCATGTATTGGTGGGCGACTGGGCAATTTTGGGCGGTTACAGCCTGGTGCACCAGTTCTGCCGTATCGGCGAGCACAGCTTTTTGGGTATGGCCGCCGGTGTCGGTAAAGATGTGCCCGCCTATGTGATGGTTGCCGGCGCCCCGGCCAGCGCCCGCAGTATCAATGCCGAAGGCCTGCGTCGGCGCGGCTTTAGCAAGCCAGAGATCAGCGCCATTAACAAGGCCTTTAAGTTGGTGTATCGCCGTGGCCTAACCACTGATGAGGCCATCGCCGAGCTGCAACAACTGCTGCCCAATTGCGAAAAAATTCGTCCGCTGTTGGAATCCCTGCAACAGTCCACCCGCGGTATTACCCGTTAAGCCCATGCGTATAGCCATCGTCGTGGGCGAGGCCTCGGGCGATATTCTCGGCGCCAATTTAATGACCGCACTGAAACAGCGCTACCCCGAGGCCAGCTTTAGTGGTATCGGTGGCGAGCGCATGTTGGCGCTGGGCTTTCACTCTTACTTCCCCCAAGAGCGGCTGGCAGTAATGGGCTTTATCGAGCCCCTAAAGCGCCTGCCCGAGCTGCTGCGTATTCGCAAATTTTTGCGTCAGCACTTCCTCGATAATCCGCCCGATGTCTTTATTGGTATCGATTCGCCAGATTTTAATTTACCGATTGAACGCAGCTTAAAACAGGCGGGTATAAAAACCGTCCACTATGTCAGCCCCTCGGTGTGGGCCTGGCGCTCGGGCCGCATTCACGGCATTAAAGAGTCGGTCGATCTAATGTTAACCATCTTGCCGTTTGAGACCAAAATTTATAATGAGCACCAGATACCGGTGCAGTTTGTGGGCCACCCAATTGCCGATGAGTTTGCGCTTGAGCCGGATACCGCCGCTGCCCGCCGGGACTTGGGGCTGGCCGCCGACGCGCATATTATTGCGCTGTTGCCGGGCAGCCGCGGGGCCGAGGTAAAGCACCTGGCCGGGGTTTTTATTCGGGCGGCGGCACTTTATCAGCAGCAGCAGCGCCCGGCCCAGTTTATTATTCCCGCCGCCAATGAGGCGCGGCTGGCCCAAATTAATAGCCTGTGGGCCGAGCTAATACAGCAGCAGCCCGAGCTGGCCGAGCTAGAACTGCGCGTTGAGCTGGGGCGCTCTCAGC
>JAOXRV010000253.1 GCA_025800435.1 Cellvibrionaceae bacterium
CAAAAGCGGTTTAGGGTTACACCGGAAACACTGGCCGGCCAGCCCGCATACAGGGCGGCAATCTTGGCCAGGTTGGCGCCCTGCTCTCGGGTTTGGGTGGAACAGCCCAGCAGTACGTCCTCGACCTGGCCCGGATCGAAATCCTGGCGCTGGGTCAGCGCCGCAAACAGCGGTTTTAGCAATTCTATCGGGGTCAGCTCGGCGTAGGCGCCTTCGCTTTTGGCCACGGCCCTGGGCAGGCGTACCGCATCAACGATATAAACTTCGTTCATCCTTGTGCTTCCTTCAGGTAGGCGGGCTGAGTCAGGCGCGGTATCAGCACCGGCGTTTGGGCCTTGTAAGCTTCGTACAATGGGTCACCGGAAAAGCGATCATCGGCGCTTTTTTCTAAGCCGGGAATACCGCTGATACGGGTCAGCAATAAGATTACAAACAGTGGCGATAACAGGGTCACATAGCTCCAACCACTCAGTACCGGCAGCGCCACCAGGCTGACGCCGATCCACAGCAGAATTTCACCAAAGTAATTGGGGTGGCGGGAGTAGGCCCACAGACCGGTGTGAATAAAACGCTGGCCGGTTTTTTCACGCTCGGCCCGAAATACCCGCTTTTGGTAATCGGCAATCACTTCCATACCAAAACCCAGCAACCACAGGGCACAGCCCATCATGCCGAGCGGGCCAAGGGCCAGTTTATTAGCCGACAGAATTGCCGCAAAGGCCGCGCCGGCGGTAAAGCTCACCCATAAGCCCTGCATGGTCCACACCGCGAAGAAGCGCACCGGGTTGGGTTTGATCTCATCAAAGCGCGAATCGGAGCCGTCTTTGCTAATGCGCATAAACAAAAAGCTGCCCAGGCGCGCGGCCCAAATGGCCACCATCGCCGCCAGGATCATACCGCGGACATCCAACTGCTCACTGGCCAACACCACAAACGCGGTAATGGATAGATAGGTCAAGCTGCCGGTGAGGTCAAAAAAATGTTCGGTCTGTTTAAGGTAGGAAGGTATATACACAATCCACTGGATAACAAAGGCCAAGCCAATGCACAGGGCAAACAACGGCATACCTTGCCACTGGGTGCTGGTCTGGCTACCGGCCCAGGCCAGCAAGGCCCCCACAATAGAGGCGATAATAATCATTTTCACTGCACGAGACATAAGAGATACCTTTGGTAATTATTGTACTTTCTATTTATGTTACTTTCGGTTTAGTGCGATTTCGATATAGTGTGATTTTTAAGCTCAGCGGCCAACTAAAAAGCTGGCACAGGTGGTGGCGCTGCCACCGAGATTAAAGGTCATCATATTGCGGGCACCCTCAATCTGGTAGTCACCGGCACTGGCGCTACACTGTTTATAGGCATCCAATAACATTCTGACCCCGGTGGCACCGACCGGGTGGCCGCCGCCAATCAAACCACCACTGGGATTAAATGGCAAGGCGCCGCCCAACTGGCTAACGCCCGCCTCGATACCGCGCCATGCCTCACCCGGTGGGTAGAGCCCGGCATGGTCGAGAATCATATACTCGGTGATATTAAAGCAATCGTGCACTTCCAAGCCATCCACATCGTGGATGCTGCCCAAACCGGCCCGGGACAAGACCTGCTGAAACAAACGTGCCACATGGGGAAATAAATAGCCCCGCTTATCGGCGTGGTTTAATTTTTCCTGAAACAGCATCGGCGCATTGATATGCCCCCAGCCCTTAATTTGGGGAATCGACTCAAACCCAATGCCCCGGCGCTTGGCATAGTCCCTGGCCTTATCGGCATTGGCCAAAAACACCACCGCGGCGCCATCGCTGACCTGGCCGCAGTCTTGCCGGCGTATATGCCCGGCAACCGGCGGGTTGAGCTCGTCGGATTCGCTAAAGGCGCCTTCGGCAAACTGCCACTTGCGCGATTGGGCATTGGGGTTAAGACGCGCATTGTGGTAATTTTTCTGGGCGATAGCCGCCACATGGGCCTTATCCAAATCATAGCGCTGCTGGTACTGGGCCAACATATCACTAAAGGCCATGGGCCAGACAAAATCCGTATCGCACCATTCTTTATCTACCCAGGCGGCGCCGCGCAGATTATTGGCCGCCGCAGTGCCGCTGACATTGCGCATCATCTCAACACCGAGCAC
>JAOXRV010000258.1 GCA_025800435.1 Cellvibrionaceae bacterium
CAATCGCCCGATAAGTTATTGTTTTTAAGCACTTTTTACATACAAAGCCAATCCCTGAGCCGATTAACACGCCTATTCGGCTCATCGGCCAATATCCCCCACCCCTGCTGTTACACCAATACCGCCCCCAGCCCATTGATACCGCCTAACGTCCCCAGCAATATTTTGGTATCCTTAGCGCCCTTTTTTACCCCACAGCCCTGAACACAGCGAAAGGAACAACTATGGCCATTACCCTCTACGGTATCCCCAATTGCGATACGGTTAAAAAAGCCCGCAGCTGGCTAGCGGATGCCGGGGTGGATCATGTATTTCACGATTTTCGCAAAGATGGGCTGGATGAGGCCCAAGTGCAGGCCTGGATCGATGAGCTGGGCTGGGAAACCCTGGTCAATAAGCGCAGCACCAGCTGGAAGGCCCTGGATGAGGACGAGCGTAACACCATGGATGCCGCTGGCGCCAAGGCGGCGATACTGGCCGCCCCCACCCTGATTAAACGGCCATTACTGGATACCGGCACGAGCCGCCATGTGGGCTTTAAAGCCGCAGATTACGCCGAAATTTTTTAACATTAAAATTATTAATAGGTAACACCATGAGCAATTTATACAGCGTCGGCCTCGGTGTCGGCACCCACAACCAAAACGGCGAGTGGCTGGAAGTTTTCTACCCCCAGCCACTACTGAACCCCAGCGCCGCCCTGGCCGATGCCCTAGCCGCTGCGGGTTATAAAGATGGCAATCAAGCCCTGGCCCTAAGCAATGCCCAAATGGCCGAGCTGGCCAGCGCCCTGGAACAAGCCGGTGAAGCCGAG
The DNA here is from genome assembly GCA_025800435.1 of Cellvibrionaceae bacterium. Classification (GTDB taxonomy): domain Bacteria; phylum Pseudomonadota; class Gammaproteobacteria; order Pseudomonadales; family Cellvibrionaceae; genus Pseudoteredinibacter. The sequence goes on from JAOXRV010000258.1 coordinate 815, forward strand.
CAGGCCGCCATTGCCAAGCAACTGGCAAGCGCCGAGCGCCCCTTGGTGGCCACCGTATTGGCCGCCGATGAAGCGCCATCCAGCACCCCCGAGGCCTACCTAAAACTGCACCTGATTTCGCACCGTTTAGTTCGCCCCCACGGCACCAACCTATCCGGTATCTTCCCCCTACTGCCCAATGTGGCCTGGACCAACCAGGGCGCCATCGACCTGGCCGAGCTGCCCCAGCGCCAGCTGCAGGCGCGTTTAACAGGCGAGCTGCTGGAAGTATCCTGTGTGGATAAATTCCCCAAGATGAGCAACTACGTGGTACCGGCCGGTGTACGCATCGCCCACACCGCACGGGTACGCCTGGGCGCCTACCTGGGCGAAGGCACCACCATCATGCACGAGGGTTTTGTTAACTTTAATGCCGGCACCGAAGGCCCCGGTATGATCGAAGGCCGCGTATCGGCGGGTGTTATGGTTGGCGCTGGCTCTGATTTGGGCGGCAGCGCCTCCACCATGGGTACCCTGTCGGGCGGTGGCAATATCATTATTTCGCTGGGTAAAGAGTGCCTGCTGGGCGCCAATGCCGGCGTGGGTATTCCACTGGGCGATCGCTGCACCGTTGAAGCTGGCCTGTATATTACCGCCGGTACCGTCGTGCAATTACTGGATGAGCAAGGCCAGCCTCTGGACACGGTTAAAGCCCGCGACCTGGCGAGCAAATCTGACTTGCTGTTCCGCCGCAACTCTAAAACCGGCGCAGTCGAGTGCAAGGCCAACAAAAATGCCATCGCCCTAAACGAAGAGCTGCACACCAACAACTAAAACAGCAACTAGCGCAGTGCACTCGAAGCCACATAACTTGAGGCCTGCGCAAACTAAGAGCCGCGAGTGGGCAAGGGGTTTTCAGACCTTGTCTGCAGGGAAGCAGACAAGGAGCCCCAGGGATGGGTTTACGCGTTCTGAAAACCCCTTGCCCACTTGCGGCTCGGATGCCTGCACCAAACCACCAAGCTAGCCAGACAAAGAGCCCACTATGCAAAACTCCCCGACTCTAGAACTCGCCATGGATTTACTCCGCCGCCCCTCGGTCACCCCGGCCGATGAAGGCTGCCAAGATTTAATGTGCGAGCGCCTGGCCGCCATCGGCTTTGAAATCCACCGCTTAAAATTTGGCGAGGTGGAAAACTTTTGGGCCATTCGCGGCGATAGCGGGCCAATTTTTGCCTTTGCCGGCCACACCGATGTGGTGCCAACAGGCCCCGAGGCCAATTGGCAACAGCCCCCGTTTGAGCCAGTTATTAAAGATGGCATGTTACTGGGCCGTGGCGCAGCGGATATGAAAGGCAGCCTGGCCGCCATGGTTACCGCCTGTGAAGACTTTGTCGCCGCCCACCCGGACCACAACGGCCGCATCGCCTTTTTAATTACCGCCGATGAAGAAGGCCCAGCCATCGACGGCACCGTTAAAGTGGTGGACTGGTTAGAACAGCAGGGCGAAAAAATTACTTGGTGTTTGGTGGGCGAGCCCTCCAGTACCGCACACTGTGGCGATACCATTAAAAACGGCCGTCGCGGCTCTTTAGGCTGCGAGCTAAGCGTTAAAGGCATTCAAGGCCACGTGGCCTACCCCCACCTGGCCCGCAACCCCATTCACCAACTGGCCCCGGCGCTGGCAGAGATGGCCGCCGAGCACTGGGACGAAGGTAATGACTTTTTCCCCGCCACCAGCTTTCAGGTTTCCAATATCAACGGCGGCACCGGCGCCACCAATGTAATCCCCGGCCATGTCGAAGTGGTGTTTAATTTTCGCTTTTCCACCGAATTAACCGAACAGGATTTGCGCCGCCGCAGCGAAGCCATCTTGGATAAACACGGCCTGGAATACGAGATTAACTGGAAGCTTTCGGGCCAGCCCTTTTTAACCAGCGAAGGCCCCTTGGTTGAAGCGGCCGTGGCGGCCATTAAAACCGAGGCCGGAATTGATACCGAGCTATCCACCGCTGGCGGCACCTCAGATGGGCGCTTTATTGCGCCAACTGGCGCCCAAGTTGTTGAGCTGGGGCCGGTTAATGCCACCATTCACAAAGTTGATGAGTGCGTAAGTGCAGCAGACTTAGATACGCTGCATAAAATTTATGTGGCTGTTCTTAAAAACCTTTTGAGCTAGGGTCCCGCTGAGCATCACCGAGTTATTCAGAGGTGCCCTAGGGCACAAAACAAATGGTCAATCCTCAAGATAAAAGGATTGACCACTGTAACATTGCAGTCATATTGCCCCCGTATATTAGCCAGCATTGAGATTGAGACGGGGGCCACGGGATGAGCCAAGCAAGCGACAAGCCGCTTACAAGTGCCAAGATACTACCCTTTCCCCGCCGCAATTTTCACGGTGCTGCTATTATCGCCGAAGACGGGACTGAAACGCCCATTACCGAAGCGATGGTGGAAGAAGCGATCGACAAGTTAATACATTACTTGCCGAACTGGCTTCACCCCTTAAGCACACCGGCCAATCATTGAGCGCAAGCCCAAGGTTTGGTGCAGTATCAGTTTTAAACTCTCCTCATACTTAGGGATATCCCAAAGCTGCCAGATCTCGGTCTAGCAGCTTCTTTTCTTTTTGGCTCCCTAAAAATTTTTCGGTATTACAGATGAAATGTTTAAACTCTAAACGACGCGGATATTGTTTGCGTAAACGATCGAAAGCCAAGGCAAAATCTTCGGATTTTTTTGCCGCCTCACGCAGGCGACGGTCATCGCTGCGAATATCATAGGCGGCCAAAATCGCCTGGGCGCAAGCGCTAAAACGATTATCGCCACCAAGCTCAATTTCAGCCGCCTTAGCGTCTACTGCCAACTCTACGCTGGGCGCTGGCAGTTTAAAATGCTCGGCTAAGGCGCTGGCCACCATGGCGGTACCGGCCACCTTGCCATCGTGGCTATAACCGGCAATATGGGGCGTGGCAATTTGCACATGGGGCAATAGGCCCAGCTCAATTGCCGGCTCACCTTCCCACACATCCAACACCAACTGTAAATTCGCACCGCCGGCCATGTACTGCAGCAGTGCGGCATTATCAATACAGGCACCTCGGCCGCAATTTAATAGCACTGCCCCGGGTTTTAACTGGGCCAGCTCATCGGCGCCAATTAAATGCCAACTGGGAAAAGGCCCGCTGCGCGTAAGGGGGGTGTGCATCGAAATAATATCCGCCCCCAGCACTGTGTTTAAATCCGTTTGTATGGGGTAGCGTTCTGGCTCAATTAACGGGTCGTAGCCGACACAATCAATACCCAAGGCAGCGGCTTTGCGGTAAAGGGCCGAACCCACATTACCCAGGCCAATAATACCCAGGCGCTTACCGGCCCAGTTACAATTAATGGCCGCCAGCGCGGCGAATACATACTCGGCCACCGAGTTGGCGTTGCAGCCTGGGGCATTGGTATTGGCAATACCGGCCGCGTTTAAATAATCCAACTCCATATGGTCGGTGCCGATGGTACAGCTGCCCACAAATTGCACCTGGCTGCCCGCCAGTAGCTGCTTACCCACCTGAGTCACCGAGCGAACCACCAAGGCATCGGCGCCGGCGATATCCGCCGCGCGTAAATTGCGGCCGGGCAGTTTGCTCAGCTGCCCCATATGGCCCAAATAGGCTTCGGCGGCGGGCACATTTTCATCGACAATAATTTTGATCATGCCAATAGTTTTTCCATACGGCTAAACAAACGGGGGAAGCCCCTATCCTGGCAAAAATTTGCCAGGCCGTCGAGATCAGCAGCGGCCCAATCCAGTTCTTTTACCGATTTAATTAGCGGGATATCGGTCACAATGGTGGCCAGGGTTTTAGCCATGGCGACCTGCTCAAGATGCGTTTCCAATTTATCGGCCAAGCCCTTAGCGCCGCGCAGGGGCAGCTCGGCCAAGCTATCGAGGTTAGTATACAGCGCCTTGATACCTGGGTGTTGCTGCAACAAGGCCGCAGCGGTTTTGGCACCGATGCCCGGCACCCCCGGAATATCGTCAATACTGTCGCCCACCAGGGCCAAATAATCGGCCATTAAGCCTGGGGGCACACCCCATTTGGCTTCAATATCCGGGGCGTAGTGGCGCTGTTCTTTAGCAAAATCCCATAAATAATCTTGGCGCCGGGTAATCAGCTGGCCCAGGTCTTTATCCCGCGTCAAAATGGCGACCGGGCTTTTGCTGCGCCGCAAGCGCGCCGCCAAACTGCCGATTAAATCATCGGCCTCATAGCGCTCGCTGCCAAAACAGGCCAGGCCCATCAGCTCCGCCAGCTCGCGGCAGCTGTCTAGCTGAAAGGCCAAGGCCTCATCGGGCAGGGCACGGCTGGATTTATACTCGGGGTATAAGGCCTCGCGAAAGCTAGTGCCCAAGCTCTCATCAAAGCACACCCCCACCCGCTTGGGCTGGGTCTGCTCGCGCAGTTTAAGCAGAAAAGTCGCAAAGCCGTAAACCGCCTCGGTACTTAAGCCGTTGCTGGCAGTCCAGTTGGGGGGCAGGGAAAAATAATACTGAAAGATATAGATCGAGGCGTCGATCAAACACACCGACGCCGCTGGTGTTTGAGTCAACGCAACATTTCCAAGCGGTAGAGATTGGCATTAACCACATCGCCAGTACCATAAAACTCCGTTAGCGCTTCGATAAAGGCCAGGCTACGCTGGTTGAGTAAGCCGTGGCAATAGCTGAGTATCTGGTCGTAGATACGGTGGCGAAACTGCTCGCTGGGCATGGCACCGCCAATTAAGTTATCAGCGCTTATGCGAAATGGAAAGCCCGCCGCCCTGGCTAAAATACACTCCAGCGCCTGGGGCCTGGCCTCTACCGCCTCAAACTCTTGCTGCTGTTCGGTGTTGCGGCCATCGGGGGCGTACCAGTAACCGTAGTCTTCCAGTTTGCGCCGGGCCTCGCCGGCCACCAGCCAGTGGGCTATCTCGTGCAGGCCGCTGGCGTAGTAATCAAGGGTAAAATAAATGCAGTTGCGGGGTCGGTGTTCATTGGCGGGCAGGTACAAAGGTTCACTGGCCCCGCCGATTAATTCGGTGTTGTGGCTGCTTAAAAAGCAGTTATTGAAAATGGTCTGAAGCTCTTCACAGCGGTGTTGCAGGGGCAATATTGCTGCCCTCTCGCTTTGATTCATATTGGCATCCTTAATCCGTTGTCGGCGCACTCTAGTGTACTGAGCAATGTACCCAAAAGCGCGCCTCAAACCAAGCCAAGTGTGGAATTACACGTTAGTTTTCAAGGCATTCTACCTGGGTTAAAGCCCGGTAATAGGGCCCACTCAAATAGGGGCGGCCGGCCAACAAATGCTCTAAATACCAGCGCGCCGGCTTTAAATTGGGGCTAAGCATGGCCTTATTGGCCACATATACCCAGGCCGCCAGGGGGCCATTTGCGCTATCCAGAGTAAATATCTCACGACTGTACAACCGCGGCGCCCCTTCAAATGGGTCCATTTTAAAAATTTGCCGGGGGCAACTCAGGCGGTACGCCACCCCCTCTACCCGGCTGCCGGGGCTGTAAGCAATGTTGGCGTATGAGCGATGGGGCGCATCGGCGGCGCGCTTATTAAACAGCAAACGCATATCCGCCAAGCTGGCCGCCAGGGCCAGATCAAATTCCAGGCCCCGGGCGCGCATGCGCTCGGGGTTCATATTTGAGCCATAGGCAAAATAATAGCTGCTCAATTTACACCCTATTCACACAGTAATCAGCCACTACATTTTGTGGCTGAGATAAGATTAAAAAATATTTTGTCAAAATGTTGTACTTTTTCCAAACAGCAGATACCTTATATAGTAAGCAGAGCGGCAAATATAGGTAAGCGCTGGCGATTGGCTGAATTATTGAACAACCTTGCCAATAAATGCAATTATGCGCGCCAAGCAATGTCGTTAACGCCAGTTTCGGTCCAAGCTGAAACAGCATACCACCTTCTGGGGGTTTGAACTCTTCAAGGAGGAAGGTGCCAAAGAGGGGTGTCCACTGGCCAGCCAGGCGAGGCGACACTGCCAAAGGCATCTTTATAATTATAAAGCTCAAACTGCGGTTATGGTTTTGAGCCTATCGCTGCCACAAGCCCTTAAGGGAGGTAGTCTATGAAGACCATGGATAAACGCTCTGTGAACAATGTCGTTGACTTTTTCACCGGCGAGGCATACCAAGCTGTGGATGACCACCGCTTTATACGCCTAGCGCCGGAGCTGGACGGGCTGGAAATGCTCTACAGCAACGACGCCAGCCCCGATAAATTATTCAGCTTAAAAATTCTCTGTTGGGGCCTGCGCGCCAATGGCGATGTAGTGGGCTTAGTGCCCTGGCTGGACGATATTATCGCCTGCACCGAGATCAAAGACCCTCTCAACGGCCAGTGGGAAGGCTATTACGACCCGGGCGTAGACGAAGTTTTCTACGATGCCCCCATTCACAAAATTGTCGAGCTGGAAACCGCCGCCGAATACTACGATTACGAAGCGGCTGAGTTAACCAAGGAATTTAGCTTGCAGGAAATTCCCGATACCATCGGCACCCACGCGGTATTGGCGGATAAAGACTACGAAAATATCACCCTGACCGAAGTCGTCAGCTGGCGCCTCTACGGCGATGGCCAAATCTTTGGCATGGTGGCCGATGAGGCAGAAGTGGTCAGCACCCCGGTATTACCTGGCGATGACTGCCTTTACCAAGTGCAAAGCCGGGAAGAATTCCGCTACTTTTTCCAGCACCAGATTGCCAATCGTATTAAAGCTGAAGACCCAGAAGCCCTGGCGGCGATTTCTATTTTGGTGGAAGAGAAGTAAAACATATGGGGCCGAGACTGGCCCCAAATTCCTTTTGCTCCGCCGTGCCTGCGCTCGCGCTACGACATCCTGTCGAGACTAGCCCTCGCCCTTGCGAAT
>JAOXRV010000262.1 GCA_025800435.1 Cellvibrionaceae bacterium
TGCTGCCAGCACTTAGGCACCTTGCAGAGGTGACCGAGAAGAAAGCCGCCTCGCTAGCCCAGTACTGTAAAACAGGCCGCACCCACTTGATGGATGCAATGCCGGTGCGCTTTGATCAACCGCTTTTGGGGTGGGCGGCACAGATTCGCCAAACTATTCAGCAGCTCGAGGCGCTGCAGCCAGAGTTACAAGCGCTGGCACAAGGGGGAACTGCGGTGGGTACGGGTATCAACGCGCACCCCGAGTTTGCCGCGCTTGTTAGCCAAGAACTCTCCACCCTCACCGGAGTGGCCTTTACACCTGCGGATAATTTCTTTGCCCGTATTGGTTCTCAAGACACCGCGGTGGCGCTATCTGGGCAGTTGAAAACCGTTGCGGTGGCGATGATGAAGATCGCAAACGATCTGCGCTGGATGAACTCTGGCCCACTGGCGGGCTTGGGCGAAATTTCGCTAGAAGCGCTGCAGCCGGGTTCATCCATTATGCCGGGTAAGGTGAACCCCGTGATCCCAGAAGCTGCTGCAATGGCCGCCGCACAGGTGATCGGTAACGATGCGACGATCACTATCGGTGGGCAGTCGGGTAACTTCGAACTGAATGTAATGCTGCCGGTGATCGCTGCCAATCTACTCGATAGTTTGGAGCTGCTGAGTAACAGTGCCGTGTTGTTAGCGGATAAAGCGATTGCGACGTTTGAAGTGAACCAAGAGCGGCTTGACGATGCGCTACATAAGAACCCGATCCTAGTGACAGCATTAAACCCTAAGATTGGTTACCTGAAAGCTGCAGAGATCGCTAAGCAGGCTTATCGTGAGCAGCGGCCCATTATTGATGTGGCTGAGGAAAATACCGAGCTGAGCCGTGCTGAGTTAGAACAGCTGCTCAACCCCGAAAAGCTGACTCAAGGCGGTCTGTAACACCCGCTTGCGGTGCGCCTATGGTGGGCGTACCGCATAGCGAGATAAGTACAGCTGCGTTAGAACAGCCCTTCAATGACACCATCGTCATTAATGCGGATACGGTTTGCAGCAGGAACACGAGGCAGCCCCGGCATGGTCATAATGTTGCCGCAAATGACCACCACAAAACCTGCCCCTGCACTTAAGCGCACCTCGCGAATCGGTACGACATGGCCGCTCGGCGCGCCTTTCAATGCAGGATCTGTTGAGAAGCTGTACTGTGTTTTCGCAATACAGACAGGCAAGTGCCCGTAGCCATCGCGCTCGAGCTGTGCAATTTGATCACGTACCTTTTGATCGGCGATGATGTCGTCCGCGCCATATAGCTCGGTCGCGATCTTTTTAGCTTTGCTCCAAAGCTTCAGGCCGCGCGAGTAGAGTGGGGTAAACTGGGCGGGTTTGGTATCGATCAGTTTAATGACCTCTTTGGCGAGATACTCCGCACCCTTGCCGCCTTCTGCCCAATGGGTACTCACCACCACTTCAACGCCAAGATCTCCGACTGCATCTTTAATCGCATCGATCTCTTCAGGGCTGTCGGAGTCAAATGGGTTGATCGCTACCAAGGCTGGTACGCCAAATTTAGCGATATTCTCTAGGTGGCGGCGTAGGTTGCTGCATCCGCGGGTTACTGCAGCCACATCGCACTCCGCGAGCTGGTCTTGAGCGACACCGCCGTGTAATTTCAACGCTTTAACAGATCGGAAG
>JAOXRV010000373.1 GCA_025800435.1 Cellvibrionaceae bacterium
TATGCACAGTGTGTTAACCGTCAGTGATGCGGAAGTTGCCGCTGCGGTCTACTTTGCCTGGTGCGAACTAAAACTGGTGCTAGAGCCCGGCGGCGCAGTAGCCTTGGCCGCACTGCTGGCCGGTAAATATGAAACGGCGGGAAAAAAAATTGCCATAGTGCTAAGCGGCGGCAATGTCGATCCTGATTGGTTTGCGCAGTTACTGAAAAACAAGGGCTGCTTAGCCTAAGCCGTGGGCCCAGGGTCTGCCGTTTGGATCTACCGCGACCATGACTATTTGTTCGACACGAATAATGGCCTGTTTGCTCTCTTTATTGCGCACCTCGCAGGTCAGGGTTATCGATGTTCTGCCGATGGTTACGGTTTCAATGCCAATTTCAACAATATCGCCTAAAACCGCCGAAGATAAAAAATTAATCTCTGACATATATTTGGTTACCAGGCGGCTGGTCGATAGCTGGCAGCTTGCGTAGATAGCGGCCTCCTCATCTATCCAGCTCAGTAGGGCGCCCCCAAATAGCTTAGCTGCCGGGTTTAAATCCGCATGCTTTACCGCGCGTCTATTCAAGTATTTCACGCCACACCTCCATTTTAAATTCATATTCTTCGCAAAGGGTAAGTCCATATACGAATTCAAAATATATGCCAGCTTTAAGAGGCTTTAGCCGCTGCTTTTAAGGTGTTTCGCACCAGCCTATAGCATACCCAGCTCAATGCCTGGGAAAACCGCGCTGGATTTGTGCACTGGCGGCACCGGCTAGCTGAGCGTTACCGAGTTATTTAGAAGCGGCCTAGATGGCCACAATGATGTCGGCTCAGTGATCCAAACCAGCGCAACACACGTATTAAGCTAAGATGCCCCAACAAGGTTACACCATGATTTTTAACTTTATGCTGTTCGAACTGGCCTGGCTGGCCTGTGCCTTTGCCGCCGCCAATGACCTGGCTTGGCTGGCGGCGCTGGTGTGCCTGCTGGCGGTTGGCATCCACTTGGGCTGGTGCGAGCAGGGGGCCAGGGGCCATGAATTGCAACTGCTGCTGTGCTTGGCCGGTATGGGGCTGGTATGGGAGAGCGTATTAACCGCCACTGGCCATACGGTTTATCGGGGCCATAGCTCGGCGCTGGCCCCCTATTGGATAGTGTTGATGTGGGCACAATTTGCGATCACCCTCAATTACTCCATGGCTTGGCTGCAACAGCAGCTGTGGCTGGCCGCAATCTTGGGTGGCATTTTTGGGCCTTTGGCTTTTTTGGGGGCCGAAAAGCTGGGCGCCATCAGCTTGGCTAAGGGCAACAGCACCCTAGTGCTGCTGGCACTGGGCTGGGCACTACTAATGCCCGCTTGTTTTTTAATCAATCGCTTATTAAAACAGAGACAGCAGCGGGAGCTTTTATTATGACCTTGTCTACAGCTTTCCTAAAGCCGCTCTCTCTATTCACCAAGGCCCTGCTGCTAACGGGGTTACTGGCCGTGCCACTACTGGCCAAGGCCGATACACCCGAGGATTTGTCATTTGACGTCTATTTAGACGATAAAAAAATTGGCAGCCACCACTATCGCTTTCGCCCCCTTGAGGGGGGTTATGAACTGCTATCCAAGGCCAAGTATAAGGTTAAGGTCTTCGGTATTACGTTTTTTGATTACCAGCACATTAGCCAAGAGGTTTGGCGACAGGGCTGCTTGGTTTCAATAGACAGCAACACCATACAAGGCGATCAGAAATACTCGGTGCGCTCTTCTCAGGGCAATAAGCGGTTGACCATCACCACCCATAACAACAGTTTTGTGGCGCCCGAGTGTGTTCGCACCTTTGGCTATTGGTCGGCCGACCTTATCCGCAGCCAGCAATTGCTGAACAGCCAGACCGGCGAGCTTAAAACCATCAGCCACACTGACGATAAATTCCCTGGCGAGCAGCGCATCAAGCTGGCTGGGGACGATGTGGATATAGAGCTGGTGTATAAAGCCATGGCCGGCGGATCCGGCAAATATAGCTGGACCCAGCTACACGCCAAGCTCGAATCCGGGCGAACCCTCAGCTACCGGCTGGCCAATAACAACCAAGATTAATACCATGAAAAAACCACTAGTTTTGTTTTCTACATTGTTGCTCGGTGCCTGCCAGCAATCGCCAAGCTTGCCCACGGTGAAAGCGCTGGAGTTGGATCGCTTTATGGGCGATTGGTATGTTATTGCCCATATCCCCACTTGGCCTGAACGCAAAGCCACCAAGGCCATAGAAAGCTATGCGCTGCAGCCGGATGGTAGCATCGCCACCACTTTTACCTTTGTGCCTGAAGGTAAAACCAAAACTAAGCAAATGACGGCGACCGGTTTTCCCAAAGCCCAAAGCAATAATGCGGTTTGGGGCATGCAATTTATCTGGCCCATTATGGCCGATTACCGGGTGGCCTATGTTGATGAGGGCTACCAGCACACGATTATAGGCCGCAATAAACGCGATTATCTTTGGATAATGGCCCGCGGCCCCAGAGTTGATGATAAGATTATGACCGAGCTGATAGATTTTGCGCGCAAGCTGGGCTACAACATGGACGAGTTGCGCATTGTCCCGCAATAATAACGAGCAAATTATGCAAAGACTTGCCGCCAAACAAACCGCCCGTACCCCAACCACCAGCCTGTGGCAGCATTTTCTCAGCCTTGGCTCGCTGTTGTGGCTATGCCTTAACTTAATTATCGCCCTGTCGTTACTGCTACCGATAGCCCTTATCAAGCTGCTGCTGCCAATTGCACCACTCAAGCGTATTTGCGATGGTTTTATACAAGCGCTGTACCGCTGGGCGGTTAGGGTAGATACCTTTTACTTAACCTATATTGTGGGTATTGAGCTGGATATACGCGGCGAGCTTGGGGACCACCCGGCGCCACTTATTATTAGCAACCACCACTGTGGCTTCGATGTGGCACTGCTACAGGAGATAGTATCCGGCAAGGGGCCAATGCTAAAATTTTTAATTAAAAAAGAACTCGTATGGCTGCCCATCGTTGGTTGGGTGTGCTTGCTATTGGATTTTCCCCGGCTTAATCGAAACCAGGGCAAGGGCGACCAAGCCAAAGATTATAAAACTGTTAAAGACGCCATTGAGGGGCACGGTATTGAGCGCAATAGTCACAGCGGCGCACTGTTGATCTTCCCCGAGGGTACACGCTTTGATCAGACCAAACGCCGCCAGCAGGGCTCGCCCTACCGGCATTTACTCAAACCAAAAAGCGGTGGCTTGCGTATTATTCAACAGCATGCCGAAGCGGGCACGCCGCTGATTGATATCACCATCGATTATGGCCAGCGCGAGCCAGTAAGCCTGTGGCGCTGCCTACATGGCCGGCCAGAGAAAATAACTATTCATATCGACCACTACCAGCTGGATGATATTGAGAATATTCAAGCCTGGTTGAACCGCCGCTGGCAGGAAAAGGACGAGCTGTTAAGGCGGCCAGCGCGCTGCAAGTAGCGCCGCTAGGGCACCTCTGAATAACTCAGCGGCGCACAGCGTCGCAAAATGGTGACTTTTCTCTTCAATAATTGGGCTATCGCCAATTCTGCAACCGGCGCGACCGCAGCCGGCGTTAAACGTAAAATATCAATCCTGTTAACGCCCAAGCTGTCACTGCGCCTTGGCCTAAAACACAAGCGAGGTGATGAAAAATTAGCAAAATACCCAAATGTGGGTAAAATTATGTAGTACCTATGTGTAGTATCTAAGAAGTGTCTGTGAATTAGCGGTTGTTTTAGTGCCTGGATGATTCTCCATTATGACTAATTATGCTCCCCAAGCGCCTACCCATAAAACAAAAAGAGCCAAGATCTACTGGTGGCTAGAGCGACCCGATCGCGAGGCGGCCGGGCCCAAGCGCCTAGAACAGGCATTAATTCTATTAATTACGCTAAATGTAACGGCGGTAGTATTAGAAACTGTCGATACCATCTACGCCCAGTGGCATTCTGTATTTAGCATCTTCGAAGCTATATCGCTGTGCGTGTTTATCTTGGAATACCTGCTGCGCTTGTGGGTAGCCCCAGAGGCCGAAGGGGCGCCGAGCCGTTGGCAATGGTTCCGATCACCCCTGGCGATAATTGATTTAATGGCTATATTGCCGGCGCTACTGTACCTGTTTGTACCCATCGACCTGCGCATGCTGCGAACTTTCCGTATGTTGCGCCTATTAAAGCTCACCCGATACTCACCGGCATTGGGTATGTTAATGGCCGTGTTTGAAGAAGAGGCCGGTGCATTTTTTGCGGGCCTGTTTATTCTAATGCTGATGCTAATTTTTGCCTCCAGTGGCGCTTGGCTGGCCGAGCGCGAAGCCCAACCCGATGCCTTTGGCTCCATTCCCCAGGCAATGTGGTGGGCCGTGGCCACCCTAACCACCGTGGGCTATGGCGATGTCACCCCAATTACCGTGGCGGGCAAAGTGTTTGGTGCGGTCATTACAGTTATCGGCATTGGCATGGCCGCGCTGCCGGCAGGCATTATTGCCAGCGGCTTAAACGAACAAATCCACCGCCGCCGCGCCAGCCTGGAGCGCCAATTTAGAAACGCCCTTAACGACGGTCGCATCTGCGAAAAAGAAGCCACCGATATCGAAGCCATCCGCAAGCAGCTGGGCATATCACGCAGAACCGCCGAAAATATCCGCGATACCGTCTACGCAGAAACCTTTGCCAAAATGGAAGAAACCTGCCCCCACTGTGGTGAGCCGTGGGTGCAGACTAGGGCGGATTGAGTTGCTTAAGATGTAGTAATTCAGACCTGATCTGACAGTTACCGGTTTTTCAGAAGGTGTCTGTCAGGTTAGATTCAATTCACGAACTTTTCCTGCCAGATTTCTTTGCCACCAAGCAATGTAGCCATCAGTGTTTTTCCGTCACACCGTT
>JAOXRV010000377.1 GCA_025800435.1 Cellvibrionaceae bacterium
GCCACAGGCAAGATGGCACATTGTATTGCGCCGGGGGCCGCAACGCAATTTTGGACTTCGGGGTCAAATTTGCAAATTTGGGGTCAGGCCTTTGGGCTTTGGGGTCAGGCCTTTGGGTTTTGCTATAACCCCACATCTACCATAGTAAAAGCCAAAGGTCTGACCCCAAAGCCAAAGGCCTGACCCCAAAGCCCCAAAGTCCAAAATTGCGTTGCGGCCCCCGGCGCAATACAATGTGCCATCTTGCCTGTGGCCCACCTGGCGGCCACCCGCAACCCTGATTAGCGCGCCGCCCGGCGGCCCCCGGACCAGTATTGAATGTTTAAAGAGATTCCCCTAGAACGGCCCCAAACCCCCCTATTGGACAGCATCGACTCTCCGCTGGCCCTGCGCCAGCTGGAAGAAGAGCAACTGCCCCAACTGGCGCGGGAGCTGCGGGAATTTCTGCTGTTTAGCGTGGGCAAAACCGGTGGCCACTTTGGCGCGGGCCTGGGCGTGGTGGAGCTGACCATTGCCCTGCACTATATCTACAACACCCCCGATGACCGCCTGGTGTGGGATGTGGGCCACCAAACCTACCCCCATAAGATACTCACCGGGCGCCGCGAGCAGATGCTCAGTATTCGCCAGTTGGGCGGCCTGGCCGGTTTTCCCAAGCGCGATGAAAGCCCCTTTGATACCTTTGGTGTGGGCCATTCCAGCACCTCGATCAGCGCCGCCCTGGGCATGGCCCTGGGCGCCGAGCAGGAGCTGGCCTTAAGCGAGGAAGGCGAAGGCCAGCAGCGTAAAGCGGTGGCGATTATTGGCGATGGCGCAATGACTGCGGGCATGGCCTTTGAGGCCCTCAACCACGCCGCCCACACCAATACCGATATGCTGGTGGTGCTAAACGATAACAATATGTCGATCAGTAAAAACGTCGGCGGCCTGGCGACCTACTTCTCTCGTATCTGGGCCAGCAAGGCCTATAACCAACTGCGCGAGGGCAGTAAAAAAGTTTTAAGCAAAGTACCCGAGGTTTGGGAGTTTGCCCGCCGCACCGAAGAGCATATGAAAGGCATGGTCAGCCCCGGCACTTTATTTGAAGAGCTGGGCTTTAACTATGTGGGCCCCATCGACGGTCACGACCTGCCGCGGCTGGTGCACGATTTGCGCAATCTGCGCGAGATAAAAGGCCCCAAACTGCTGCATATTGTCACCCAAAAGGGCAAGGGCTTTGCCCCGGCCGAGCAAGACCCGGTGGGCTACCACGCACTCAATAAAATTGAAGTGCCAAGCCCCGGGCCAAGTAATATCAAACCGCCCAAATACCAGGATGTATTTGGCCAATGGCTGTGTGATGCGGCTGCCGCCGATCCGCGCCTAATTGGCATTACCCCGGCCATGTGCGAAGGCTCTGGCATGGTGAAATTTGCCGAGGATTTTCCCGAGCGCTTTTACGATGTGGCCATTGCCGAGCAACACGCGGTGACCCTGGCCGCCGGCTTAGCCTGCGAGCAACAAAAACCGGTGGTGGCTATCTACTCTACTTTTTTACAGCGCGCTTACGATCAGCTAGTGCACGATGTGGCCCTGCAAAATCTCGATGTCACTTTTGCCATCGACCGCGCCGGTTTAGTCGGCGAAGACGGCCCCACCCACGCGGGCAGTTTTGACCTGACCTTTATGCGCTGTATCCCCAACTTAATTATTGCTGCCCCGGCCGATGAAAACGAGTGCCGCAAACTCTTGCACAGCGCCTACCAACACCAGGGCCCAGCCGCAGTGCGCTACCCCCGCGGCCACGGCACCGGGGTAGAAATTGAAACCAGCTTACAAACCCTGCCCATTGGCAAAGGCCGCGAGCTGCGCCAGGGCAAAGACAATGGCATTGCCATTTTAAATTTTGGCACCCGCTTAAGCGCCGCCCTGGAAGCGGCAGCCGAGCTGGACGCCAGCGTTTGCGATATGCGTTGGGTAAAACCGCTGGATGAAGATTTAATAATGGCCATGGCAGAGAGCCATCAGCTGTTAGTCACCATTGAAGAGAATGCCATTGCAGGCGGCGCCGGTAGTGGTGTCAGTGAATTTTTACAACAACAGGGTTTGGCCATTCCGATTTTACAACTGGGGCTGGGCGACCACTATGTCGACCACGGCAAACCCGACCAATTACTGGCCCAAGAAGGATTGGATGCAGCCGGCATTTTACAAGCCTGCCAATACCGCTGGCAGCAGCTTAAGCGCAGCAAACGCAACCTAGCCTAAAGCAGACCTAAACAATTTTGTGCGCGGCCGCCCCCCAGGCGGCCGGCTTGTACAGGCTCATCAATAGTTCGCGCCAACACATAGCGTAAAGCATCCCTAGGCCCCAGGTCCTAGTCACAAGCATCCGTTACGGGCGGAGGGCTTTAGCTGCAAATTCGTCTTTAAATTAACACCACGAATGAGTGATAAGCATGAGCAGTACAGCCTTAATCCAAAACGATGCCACTACCTTTGGCCTTCTCACCTTAATCCTGGGCGCTATTTTTTATACTGCCTACCGTGGCGGGCCGGCCTGGCGGCGCTTTTACGGTGTGGTGCCAATTGTTTTAATGTGCTATCTGCTGCCGTCACTGCTCAACACCTTCGGGGTAATCTCATCCAAGGGCTCAAGCCTATGGCCGATCGCCAAAAACTATTTTTTGCCCGCAGCGCTGGTGCTGATGACCTTGAGCATCGACCTCAAGGCCATTCTCCGGCTCGGCAGCAAAGCCCTAATCATGTTCTTTACAGGCACCGTCGGTATTATTATTGGCGGCCCGCTGGCCATTATTATTGTCGCCACCTTTAGCCCCGAAACCGTGGGCGGCGCCGGCCCGGATGCGGTTTGGCGCGGCCTAGCCACCCTGGCCGGAAGCTGGATCGGCGGCGGCGCCAACCAGACCGCCATGTTAGAGCTGTACCAATACAACCCCGAGCGCTACTCGGCGATGGTAACGGTGGATATTATTGTCGCCAATTTATGGCTGGCCTTGCTGCTCTACGGCGCTGCCAATAGCGATAAAATTGACCGCTGGTTAAAGGCCGACACCCGCACCATTGATGAAGTCAAACACCGCTTGGCCGAATACCACAGCCGCGAAAAACAAGAGCTTAACCTGGTGAACTTAACCAGTATATTTGGCTTGGCCTTTGGTACCGTTGGCCTTTGCCATCTGCTCGGCGATTTTCTGACGCCCTTTTTTGGCAACATCGAGGCCACCAAGCACACCATTTTGGCCAACCACTTTTTCTGGGTTGTGATCGTCTCCACCACCACTGGTTTGGCCCTCAGCTTTACCCGCGCCAGCCAACTGGAAGGCGCGGGAGCGTCCACCTTTGGCAGCCTGTTTATTTATTTACTGATCGTTATTATTGGCACCAAGATGGATGTCATGAAAGCCATTGAGCAGCCACTGTTGATCCTGGTGGGCATTATTTGGATGTTAATTCACATCGGCCTTTTGGTAGTAGTCGCACGAATTGTGCGGGCACCGTTTTTCTTTTTGGCGGTGGGCAGCAAGGCCAATGTGGGCGGCGCTGCCTCAGCGCCGATTGTGGCCGCAGCCTTCCACCCCTCGCTGGCACCGGTGGGCGTATTACTGGCGGTGCTGGGCTATGCCCTCGGCACCTATGGGGCGATTCTCTGCAGCCAGCTAATGGCCTTAGTCGCCGCCCCCTAAAGCAACCGCCTTAAGCAAACGCTCGCAGCAACAGGCTAAAGCCAATTAAATTAGGGCGCCTCCAGGCACTGGCCATCAGAGCGGGCTTTGTTATCATGGCCACTTACACGGCGCCGGCCAGCCCGGCGGTTGATCCAAACCGGCGCCGGCCGCGTATACACAGTGGGAAGAGCGAATGAGCACAGCCGCACCTGAACCGGCCGAGCGAGACTGGAACCAGTGCCTAGTTGAGGTTGGCCAAGGTGGCAACAAGGAACAATTTATGGCCTTTTACCGCCATTTTGCACCGCGACTAAAAGCTTGGCTGATCGGCCAGGGCGGCCAGCGCGATCAGGCTGAAGAGCTGGCCCAGGAGGCCATGTTAAAAGCCTGGCGCCACGCCCCGAGCTTTGACCCGAGCAAGGCCAGCGCCAGCACTTGGCTGTATACCATTGCCCGCAACCTGCTCAGCGACTTGGGCCGCAAGCAGCAGCGCGAGCAAAAATTTATAGCCCGCCAAAGTGCCGAGCAAGAGGCGATGCCGGCGGTCGAGCAGGCACAGTGGCAAATGCCCGAGCTCGACCGGCAACAGCTGGCGGCGGCGCTAAAACAGCTACCCAACCGTCAGGCCCAGGTTATCTATCAGTGCTTTTACCAGGGCCGCAGCCACAGCGAGATAGCGGCCAATATGGGGCTGCCACTGGGCAGTGTTAAATCGAGTCTGCGGCTGGGCTTTAATAAACTATGTGAGATGGTAGGCAAACCATGACGATCAATCATCACCCGGACCAGGCCACCCTGATCAGCTACAGCGCCGGCAGCCTGTCCAGCGCCCTCGCGCTGTTAGTGGAGTGCCACCTTGAACATTGTAGCGAATGCCGCCAGCGGGTACGTGAAGCTGAAAACCTAGGCGCCCAATTACTGGCCAGCCAGCCCACCGAGCAGGTCGATGAAGATGGCTTTTTTGCACGCCTGACCGAGACCGAGCAGCTGCCCCCGCAGCAGGCCATCAGCGGCCGCAAGCCGCGCCCTAAAATGCTACAAGCGCTGCTGGCCAAAGGCGAGGCCGAGGTGCCCTGGCGCTGGCGCGCACCGGGTCTACACAGCTACGATATCAAGCTCGATGACAGCCGCCTAAAGCTGCTGCGCATTGCCCCGGGCACACATATACCGGTGCACAGCCACAGCCAAAGCGAAGTCACTATGGTGCTGGCGGGAGCCTATCAGGATGAGCTGGGCTGTTTTCGGGCCGGGGATGTAGCCGACCTAGACGACGAAACCGCACACCAGCCCCACACCCTGGGCAGCGAGCCGTGTGTGTGCCTAGTGGCGCTGGAGGGGCCGCTGCGCTTTCAACAATTGCTGCCGCGTTTACTGCAACCTTTTATGGGGCTTTAATCGGCTTTAGTCGCCCTTATCGAACGCTTAAACGACAAAGCCCCGCACAGGGCGGGGCTTGTCGGCAGCAGCCACCGAAGTGGCTTGAGCGGTGTAACTTACTCTTCTTCGGCCGCAGCTTCGGGCTGAGGACGATCAACCAGCTCAACATAGGCCATTGGGGCCTTGTCGCCGCTGCGGTAGCCGCACTTTAAGATACGCAGGTAACCACCGGGGCGGTCCTGGTAGCGGGGGCCGAGTACTGAAAACAGTTTGCCCACGGCTTCTTTGTTGCGCAGACGGTCGAACGCGAGACGACGGTTGGCAACACTGTCTTCCTTGGCCAGGGTGATCAGGGGCTCGGCGTGACGACGCAGCTCCTTGGCCTTGGGCAAGGTGGTTTTAATCAACTCATGCTCAACCAGCGAAGATACCATGTTTTTGAACATGGCCTTGCGGTGTGAGCTATTGCGATTCAGTTGACGGCCACTATGACGATGACGCATGACTCTAAATCCTTCATTTGGGCTCGGGGTTCACACCCAGAGCACTGTTACTGTTGGCATTAGCTTGGCCAATGCCAAACTCTCTAATTTTACGGTTTGACCTTAGTCGTCAGCTCGCAGGCTGGCGGGGGGCCAATTTTCCAAGCGCATACCGAGCGACAGGCCGCGTGAAGCGAGGATGTCTTTAATCTCGGTAAGGGACTTTTTACCCAGGTTAGGCGTCTTCAACAGCTCTACTTCGGTGCGCTGAATCAGGTCACCAATGTAGTAGATGTTTTCGGCCTTCAAGCAGTTGGCAGAGCGAACAGTCAGCTCCAGATCGTCTACTGGGCGTAGCAATACTGGGTCGATCTCTTCTTCTTTCTGCTCTGGCTCGGCTTCTTTTTCACCTTCGAGGTCAACAAAGACAGCCAGCTGCTGCTGCAGGATAGTAGCGGCGCGACGAATAGCCTCTTCTGGATCAATGGTACCGTTGGTTTCCAGATCCAGCACCAGCTTATCCAGGTCAGTGCGCTGTTCAACACGGGCACTTTCCACAGAGTAAGCCAAGCGGCGTACGGGGCTAAAGGAGGCATCCAACTGCAGACGACCAATGGCGCGAGTTTCCTCTTCGTCATTGCGACGGGCGTCGGCGGGCTGGTAACCGCGGCCACGAGCTACGCTGAGCTTCATGGTCAGTTCCACATCGCCGGTGATATTGGCGATCACGTGCTCGGGGTTTTTAATCTCGACTTCGTGGTCAACCTGAATATCGCCAGCGGTGACAACACCTGGGCCCTTTTTGCTCAGGGTTAAAACAGCTTGATCTTTACCGTGCATAACCACGGCAACACCTTTGAGGTTCAACAGGATTTCGATAACGTCTTCCTGGATACCTTCGATTGCACTGTACTCGTGCAATACGCCGTCGATTTCTACCTCAGTGACCGCACAGCCGGGCATTGAGGACAACAAGATGCGACGCAGGGCGTTGCCAAGGGTATGACCGAAACCGCGCTCCAGTGGTTCTAATACCACCTTGGCACGAGTTGGGCCGGTGTCGGTAACGTCAATGTGACGCGGGGTCAGAAATTCGTTTACTGCACTCTGCATAGCCATACCTTATGGTCAGTCCGTTACTTGGAGTAAAGTTCAACAATCAGGTTTTCGTTGATCTCAGCGGGCAGATCGGCGCGATCAGGGACGCGCTTGAAAGTGCCTTCTTTCTTGTCTGAGTTCACGTCAACCCACTCAACTTCAGCGCGCTGGGCAGCGATGGCCAGCGAGTTCTGAATGCGCAGTTGGTTCTTGGACTTTTCGCGCACGGCAACCACGTCACCTTCCTGTACCTGGTAGGAGGCGATATTCACAACCTGACCATTAACAGTGATGGATTTGTGCGAAACCAGCTGGCGAGATTCGGCGCGGGTAGCACCGTAACCCATGCGGTAAACCACATTGTCCAGGCGAGATTCCAACAGCTTCAGCAGGTTTTCACCAGTAGCGCCCTTGCGACGGGCCGCTTCTTTGTAGTAACCGCGGAACTGCTTCTCCAGTACGCCGTACAAACGACGAACTTTTTGTTTTTCACGCAGCTGAACACCGTAATCGGACAGGCGGCCGCGACGGGCGCCGTGTACACCGGGAATGGTTTCAGCTTTACATTTTGAATCCAGCGGGCGAGCGCCTGATTTGAGGAACAAATCGGTGCCTTCGCGACGCGCCAGTTTACAAGTTGGTCCTATATAACGTGCCATCTGTTAAGCCCCCTTATACACGACGTTTCTTCGGAGGACGACAACCATTGTGTGGAATGGGCGTCACATCCGTAATGTTAGAAATTTTGTAACCGGCATTGTTTAATGCACGAACCGCAGATTCGCGGCCAGGCCCGGGGCCTTTTACTTCAACGTCGAGGTTCTTCAGGCCGTACTCTTTGGCCGCTTCACCAGCGCGCTCGGCAGCAACCTGAGCAGCAAAAGGCGTAGACTTACGAGAACCACGGAAACCGGAACCACCCGCAGTAGCCCAGCTCAGGGTGTTACCCTGGCGGTCGGTGATGGTTACGATGGTGTTATTAAAAGAGGCGTGGATGTGGGCGATGCCATCGACGACCGTCTTTTTTACCTTTTTACGGGTAGTTTTGCTTGGCTTAGCCATAACGATCTAACCTCTACTTCTTGATGGGCTTACGCGGACCCTTGCGGGTGCGAGCGTTAGTCTTGGTACGCTGGCCGCGCAGCGGCAGGCTGCGACGGTGGCGCAGGCCACGGTAGCAACCGAGGTCCATCAAGCGCTTAATGTTCATGGAAATTTCACGGCGCAGGTCACCTTCAACGGTGATTTTACCTACCTCGGTACGAATTTCGTCCATTTGAGCTTCAGAAAGCTCACCGATCTTCGTGGTTTCCGCGATACCAGTAGCCGCACAGATCTGTTGTGCGGTGGTCTTACCTACACCATAGACGTAGGTCAGAGAGATAACGGCGTGTTTGTTATCTGGTATGTTTACACCAGCTATACGAGCCATTTAGATACTCCACATATCATAGTAATTGCAGCGCTGACGACTATTAACGGCTCCTCAGCACCAAAAGGCGCGCAAGGATACCGATAAAGTAGCAAAAATGCAATAGCCCGGAGGTTACCCCCCAGGCGACAGTCAACGCCCCCAAGTGAAGGTAACTGGCTTTTCTTTTAACAAGAAGTACCAGCTGCCTTCAAATTTTTAGCCTTGACGCTGCTTGTGACGTGGCTCGGCGCTGCAAATTACACGAACAACACCATTGCGACGGACCACTTTACAGTTACGGCACATCTTCTTAACTGAAGCACGAACTTTCATGATTCAACCTCTATTCTAGGCCTGGCACCCTAGCGGGAGTTGCCATAGCCTTTTAAGTTAGCCTTTTTCATCAGTGAATCGTACTGATGAGACATCAAATGGGACTGCACTTGGGCCATGAAATCCATGACCACCACCACCACGATCAGCAGTGAGGTGCCACCCAGGTAAAAGGGCACATTGGCCGCAACTACCAAGAACTGGGGCAATAAACATACCGCAGCGATATAGATAGAACCGACCACGGTTAAGCGAGTCAGCACATTATCAATATACTTGGCAGTTTGCTCGCCGGGACGAATACCGGGAACAAATGCGCCTGATTTTTTCAGGTTATCCGCCACTTCCTGAGGGTTGAACATCAACGCCGTATAGAAGAAGCAGAAGAAAATGATCATTACCGTGAACAAAATAAAGTTCAGCGGCTGACCGGGGCCCAACCACAGGGCCACTTCCTGCAGCAAATCGCTGGCCACACCCTCAGAGCCCTGGCCGAACCACTGGGCAATTGAGGCCGGGAACAGC
This sequence comes from Cellvibrionaceae bacterium, assembly GCA_025800435.1. Lineage (GTDB taxonomy): Bacteria > Pseudomonadota > Gammaproteobacteria > Pseudomonadales > Cellvibrionaceae > Pseudoteredinibacter. The sequence goes on from JAOXRV010000377.1 coordinate 8,898, forward strand.
AGGATACTGCTGGCAAAAATGGCCGGAATTACACCAGCCATATTAATCTTCAAGGGCAGATGACTGCTCTGGGCACCGCGACCAGGCTGGCGCTTGGCGTAGTTGATGGTAATGCGACGCTGGCCGCGCTCCATCCGTACCACAAACCAAATCAGCGCAATCGCTAAGAAGGTAATCGCCAATAGCATCAGCAGATTGATATCGCCCTGCTTGGCGCCTTCAAATGATTGGCCAATTGCCGCGGGCAAGCCCGCCACAATACCGGCGAAGATCAGCATCGAGATACCGTTGCCGACACCGCGCTCGGTTACCTGCTCACCCAGCCACATCATAAACACCGCGCCGGTCACCAGTGAGGTAATCGCCACCACAAAGAAAGCGATACCGCCACCGCCGTAAGCCAAGCCTTGGCTGGCCATGCCGACGGTCATGCCGGTGCCCTGAATCAGGGCCAGGGCCACGGTCAGGTAACGGGTGTACTGGCTAATTTTGCGGCGACCTGCATCACCCTCTTTCTTGAGCTGCTCAAGAGATGGGGTTACCGCAGACATCAGCTGCATAATAATCGAGGCAGAGATATACGGCATGATACCCAATGCCAGAATACTCATGCGCTCTAGGGCACCACCGGAGAACATATTAAACAGGCCGAGGATGGTATCCCCGTTCTGGTTAAACATATTCGCCACCTGGTCCGGGTCGATGCCGGGCACAGGGATATGGGTACCAATACGGTAAACCAGGATCGCTAAAAACAGAAAACGAAGGCGAGCCCAAAGCTCGCCTAAACCTTTCTGATTCGCTAATGGCATTTGTCCTGCCATTACCTACCTCACTTAGCCATGCGCCGGGGCGCTATTAGTCTTCGACCTTACCGCCAGCTGCTTCAATAGCAGCCTTGGCGCCTTTGGTCACTGCCAAACCTTTAATGGTAACCGCTTTGGTGATCTCACCAGACAGGAATACCTTGGCGCGCTTCATGTTCTGTTTTACCAGATCAGCCGCTTTCAACGCTTCCAGATCGATCACTTCGGCTTCAACCTTGTTCAGCTCTGCCAAGCGCACTTCTGCAGTTACGCGGCCAATACGGGAAGTAAAACCGTATTTGGGCAGACGCTTTTGCAAAGGCATCTGACCGCCTTCAAAACCTGGACGTACGCTGCCACCGGAGCGAGACTTCAGACCCTTGTGACCGCGACCAGCGGTTTTACCAACACCGCTACCGATACCGCGACCAACGCGCTTACGGTCTTTAACGCGGCCAGGAGCGGGGCTTAGAGTATTTAAACGCATTGTCTTACTCTCCCTCTACCTTAACCAAATAGTTGACCTTATTAATCATGCCGCGCACAGAAGGAGTATCTTCCACTTCAACGGTATGACCAATACGGCGTAAACCCAAGCCTGCAACACAGGCTTTATGGGACTGCAGGCGACCGTTTACGGACTTAACCTGAGTAACTTTTACTGTTTTCTTAGCCATGGTTATTTACCAGCTCTCATTTAACTAAGCTACGCTTAGTTCAAGATATCTTCTACGCTCTTACCACGCTTGGCGGCAACAGACTCGGGCGAGGCCATTGCTTTTAAGCCTTCAAAAGTGGCGCGAACAACGTTTACAGGGTTGGTAGAACCGTAGCACTTGGCCAGTACGTTCTGAACACCGGCAATTTCCAGTACGGCGCGCATGGCGCCACCAGCAATTACACCAGTACCCTGGGAAGCGGGCTGCATGTATACCTTAGAGGCACCGTGACGACCCTTGGTGGGGTACTGAATGGTGTCACCGTTCAGCTCAACCTGGATCATATTGCGACGCGCAGCTTCCATAGCTTTCTGGATAGCGACAGGCACTTCACGAGCCTTACCGCGGCCAAAGCCTACTTTACCGTTACCATCGCCTACCACAGTCAATGCGGTGAAGCCGAAGATACGACCACCCTTTACAGTTTTCGCAACACGGTTAACCTGTACCAGCTTTTCCTGCAGGCCTTCTGTGTTGGCGTCTTCTTTCTTACCGTTAGCCATATCTTAACCTTTAAAATTCTAAGCCAGCTTCACGGGCGGCGTCGGCCAGAGCCTTAACGCGACCATGGTATTTAAAACCACTGCGATCGAAAGATACTTTTTCGATACCGGCGGCCTTGGCGCGCTCGGCGATCAAGGTACCTACAGCAGCAGCGGATGCGGCGTTACCAGTCTTACCATCGCGCAGGCTCTTGTCCAGGGTAGAGGCGCTGGCCAATACCTGGCCGCCGTCGGCAGCGATGATCTGTGCATAAATATGACGCGGAGAACGGTTAACACACAGGCGAGTGGCACCTAACTCACGAATTTTAGCGCGGGCGCGGCGTGCGCGGCGCAAACGAGATTGCTTTTTATCGCTCATGACCTATGCCCTACTTTTTCTTAGCTTCTTTACGACGTACATACTCATCGGCGTAGCGTACACCCTTACCTTTATAAGGCTCTGGTGGACGGAAGGCGCGAATTTCTGCAGCCGCCTGACCAAGCAATTGCTTGTCAGCGCTCTTCAGAACAATTTCTGTCTGACTTGGGGTCTCAGCTTTTACGCCCTCAGGTAGGGTGTAAACAACAGGGTGAGAAAAACCCAAAGTCAGGTCTACAGTGTTACCCGCTGCTTTTGCACGATAACCAACACCATTGAGAAGCAGTTTCTTCTCAAACCCGGCACTAACGCCGGTAACCATGTTGTTAATCAATGCACGGGTAGTGCCCGCCAATGCGCGGGACTGCTTGGCACTGTCGCGACCTGCGAAAGTCAGCGTGGAATCGTCCAGCTTAACTTCTACAGAATCGTGAATGTTCAGTGCCAAAGTACCGTTGCTGCCTTTAACAGTGATGTCTTGACCTTTGAGGTCGACAGTCACGCCAGCAGGTACTTCAACCGGACTATTTGCAACTCGTGACATTACGATTTCCTATAAAACTTTTTAAAGTTAATTTTAAAAAAGTTAAATTAAAATACGGTGCACAGAACCTCACCGCCAATGCCTTGGGCACGGGCAGCGCGATCACTCATCACACCCTTACTGGTAGAAACAATAGCGACACCCAAACCACCGCGTACGGAAGGCAGGCCATCTTTACCAGCGTAGTTACGCAAGCCGGGACGGCTTACACGGTCAAGCTCAGCGATTACTGGCTTGCCCTCGAAGTATTTCAGCTCAACAGTCAGCTCGGGCTTGGCGCCTTCGGCAACACTGTAACCGCTGATGTAACCTTCGTTTTCTAAAACTTGTGCAACGCTAACCTTCAACTTAGAAGAAGGCATGGTCACGTCTGCCTTGGCAGCTTGTTGACCATTGCGAATGCGGGTCAGCATATCAGCTAACGGATCTTGCATACTCATCGGAATCTGCTCCTCGCTTCAGCGATCTAATTACCAGCTGGCCTTAACCAGGCCGGGGACATCACCACGCATAGCAGCTTCACGCAGCTTGTTACGGCACAGACCAAACTTGCGGTAAACCGCGTGTGGACGACCGGTAATGCGGCAGCGACGCTGTTGGCGGGCCGGGCTGGCGTTGCGGGGCAACTTCTGCAGCTTAACCTGGGCCTCCCACAGATCTTCCTCGGAAGTCTCTGGGTTAGCGATGATCGCTTTAAGCTCAGCACGCTTAGCGGCGTACTTAGCAACGGTGCGTGCACGCTTCGCTTCGCGTGCAATCATAGATTTTTTAGCCATGACTCTACCCTAGCCTTTAAAAGGAAAGTTGAAGGCTTTCAACAGTGCGCGACCTTCTTCGTCGGTGCGAGCACTGGTGGTGATGCAAATATCCAAACCACGTAGCTTGTCTACTTTATCGTAGTCAATCTCGGGGAAGATAATCTGCTCATTCACGCCCATGGAGAAATTACCACGACCATCAAACTGCTTGGGACTGATGCCGCGGAAGTCACGGATACGTGGGATAGCGATAGAAACCAAGCGCTCTAGGAATTCGTACATACGATCCTGACGCAAGGTTACTTTACAGCCTACCGGCCATCCTTCACGAACCTTAAAACCTGCAATAGATTTACGAGCTTTGGTTACCACAACTTTTTGACCTGCGATCTTCTCCAGGTCAGCCACTGCGTTTTCCAAAACCTTTTTGTCGCCAATAGCTTCACCAACACCCATATTGACGGTGATTTTGGTGATGCGAGGCACTTCCATCACGTTCGCCACACCCAGCTCATCTTTCAGCTTGGGGGCGATTTCGCTCTGGTAAAGTTCTTTCAACTTAGCCATTTTACTCTTACCGTATTAACCGTCTGCTTATGCGTCTACGGCTTCGCCGTTGGACTTGAAGATGCGGATCTTCTGACCATCTTCAAGGATTTTAAAACCAACCCGGTCAGCCTTTTGGGTAGCGGGGTTAAAGATCGCTACGTTAGAAGCCTGAATAGGGGCTTCCTTCTCAACGATACCACCGGCTACACCCAGCTGGGGGTTAGGCTTTTGGTGTTTCTTAATAATTTGAACACCAGATACGATCAAGCGCTCGTCTTGCAAAACCTTAACGACTTTGCCTCGCTTGCCCTTGTCGCGGCCAGCGATAACTATCACTTCATCTTCACGTTTTATTTTACGCATTACCCTGTCCTCAATACCTAGCTTGCCGTACCTTACAGTACTTCAGGAGCCAGAGAGATGATTTTCATGAACTTCTCACCACGGAGCTCGCGAGTTACAGGGCCGAAGATACGAGTACCGACGGGCGCGTCACTGGCATTGAGCAGTACCGCTGCATTATCGTCGAACTTAATCAGAGAGCCATCTGGGCGACGCACACCTTTTTTGGTGCGTACCACAACAGCCTTCATTACCTGGCCTTTCTTTACCTTACCGCGAGGTATGGCTTCTTTTACCGTTACTTTAATAATATCGCCAACAGACGCGTAACGACGGTGTGAACCGCCCAACACCTTGATGCACATTACACGGCGAGCACCACTGTTATCAGCGACATCTAAGTAAGATTCTGTTTGAATCATCGTTCGTCTCCGAAACTCTTACTACACACTACCGAAATTAGATTTCAGCAGCGCGCTCTTCGATTTTAACCAGAGCCCAAGACTTAGTTTTGGACAGAGGGCGAGATTCAGAGATAGTGACTACGTCACCCATCTTGCACTCGTTCTGCTCGTCGTGGGCCTTCAGCTTAGATGACTTACTAACATACTTGCCGTAAATCGGGTGCTTAACGCGGCGCTCGATAAGGACAGTGACGGTTTTATCCATCTTGTCGCTTACAACTTTACCAGTCAGCGTGCGTACGAGTTTTTCTGCTTCTGCCATGGTTAGTTACCTGCCTTTTCGTTCAGCACTGTCTTAATGCGCGCAATATCTTTACGAGCCTGACGAATCAAGTGAGTCTGATTCAACTGACCGGTAGAGGCTTGCATACGCAGTTTAAATTGCGCTTGCAGTTGAGAAAGCAACTCTTGGTTCAGCTCTTCAACTGATTTTTCGCGGAGTTCTTGAGCTTTCATTACATCACCGAACGTTTAACGAAGGTTGTACTTACTGGCAGCTTGCGAGCAGCCAACTCAAATGCTTCGCGGGCCAGCTCTTCTGAAACGCCTTCCATTTCATACAGAACTTTACCCGGCTGGATCTGAGCTACCCAGTACTCAACATTACCCTTACCTTTACCCTGACGAACTTCCAGGGGCTTTTCGGTGATGGGTTTGTCTGGGAACACACGAATCCAAATTTTACCGCCACGCTTAATGTGACGAGTCATGGCCCGACGAGCCGCTTCGATCTGACGTGCAGTGATACGACCACGGCCGACAGCTTTCAGAGCGAATTCGCCGAAGCTTACCTTAGAACCGCGATGCGCTAAGCCACGATTGCGGCCCTTTTGCATTTTGCGGAACTTTGTACGCTTTGGTTGCAACATGTGGCGTACCCCTTACTTAGAACTTTTCTTCTTTGGTGCAGGCTTCTTGGCTTCGGCTTGCGCCTCATCGATATCACCAATAACCTCACCCTTAAAGATCCAAACCTTGATACCGATGATGCCATAGGTAGTCAGGGCTTCAGCGGTGGCGTAGTCGATGTCGGCACGCAGGGTGTGTAGCGGTACACGACCTTCACGATACCATTCGCTACGAGCAATCTCAGCACCGCCGAGACGACCGCCAATTTGAATCTTGATACCTTCAGCGCCCTGGCGCATAGCGTTCTGTACAGCTCGCTTCATGGCGCGACGGAACATAACCCGACGCTCCAACTGCTGAGCCACACCTTGGGCTACCAGAGCCGCATCCAAGTCAGGCTTGCGAATTTCTTCAATATTGATGTGCACAGGCACACCCATCTCTTTGCTCACAGCGGCGCGAAGTTTTTCAACATCTTCACCTTTTTTACCGATCACAATGCCCGGACGGGCGGTGTGAATGGTAATGCGAGCAGTATTGGCTGGGCGCTCAATATCTACGCGGCTAACGGATGCATTTGCCAATTCTTTTTGAATGTACTCGCGTACTTTCAAATCGGTATTCAGCTTATCTGCGTACTCATCGCTGCCAGCATACCAAGTAGAGGTGTGCTTCTTAACGATGCCCAGACGAATACCTGTCGGATGTACTTTCTGACCCATAACGTCTGTTCTCTTAACTGTCGGCGACTTTAACGGTGATGTGACAAGAACGCTTTAAAATGCGATCCGCACGACCTTTCGCACGTGGCTTGATACGCTTCATTGTTAAGCCTTCATCTACAAAAATTGTAGATACGCGCAGCTCATCAACATCCGCACCTTCGTTGTGCTCAGCGTTTGCAATAGCAGACTCAAGCACTTTCTTAATAATTTCGGCGCCTTTTTTAGGGCTAAAAGACAAGATGTCCAGAGCTTCCTCAACGTGCTTACCACGAATTTGGTTGGCAACTAGACGCGCTTTTTGAGCCGATAGGCGAGCGCCGCTTAATTTTGCTGCTACTTCCATCGTAATACCCCTTAGCGCTTCTTGGCTTTCTTATCTGCAATGTGACCGCGATAAGTGCGAGACGCTGCAAATTCACCCAACTTGTGACCGACCATCTCTTCATTAACGAGAACGGGCACATGCTGGCGACCGTTATGCACGGCGATGGTCAGGCCGACCATCTCGGGCATAATCATTGAGCGGCGAGACCAGGTTTTAATTGGACGCCGATCATTTTTTTCGATCGCTGTTTCGACCTTCTTAATCAAGTGAAGATCGATGAAAGGACCTTTTTTCAGTGAACGTGGCACTGTTCTTTCCTCTTTCAGCTACTTACTTATGACAAGCAATTATTTCTTGCCGCGACGGCGTACAATCATCTTGTCAGTACGCTTGTTCTTACGGGTCTTATAACCCTTAGTAGGCGTACCCCAAGGTGAAACCGGATGACGACCGCCAGAAGTACGACCTTCACCACCACCGTGTGGGTGATCAACGGGGTTCATGGCCACACCGCGAACGGTTGGACGAACACCACGCCAGCGCGATGCACCCGCCTTACCCAGCGAGCGCAAGCTGTGCTCACTGTTGGAAACCTCACCCAAGGTGGCGCGACACTCAGACAGAACCTTACGCATTTCACCGCTGCGCAAACGCAGGGTTGCGTAGGCGCCATCGCGGGCAACCAACTGGGCCGAAGTACCGGCGGAACGTGCGATTTGAGCACCTTTGCCAGGCTTGAGCTCGATGCAGTGAATCACACTACCCACAGGGATATTGCGAATCGGCAACGTGTTACCTGGTTTGATTGGCGCCGCATCACCCGACACGATTTCAGTACCAGCACTTACACCTTTGGGAGCGATAATGTAACGACGCTCGCCGTCGGCGTAGCAAACCAGAGCAATATTAGCGCTGCGGTTCGGATCGTATTCCAAGCGCTCAACTTTGGCTGGAATGCCATCTTTGTTACGCTTAAAGTCGATCAGACGATAGTGCTGCTTGTGGCCGCCACCAATATGACGAGTCGTAATACGACCGTTATTGTTGCGACCACCAGATTTTGATTTCTTCTCCAGCAGAGGCGCGTAAGGAGCACCTTTGTGCAACTCCGAATTGACGACACTAACTACGTGACGACGACCTGGAGAAGTGGGCTTGCGTTTTACAATAGCCATCTCAACGTCTCCCTTACTCTGCTACGGCAAAGTCAATGTCTTGACCTTGCTCTAGGCGTACGTAAGCTTTTTTCCAATCGCTACGCTTGCCAATACCGTGACGGGTACGCTTGGTTTTGCCCTTAACGTTCAAAACGCGCACACCTTCAACTTTAACTTCAAACAGCTGCTCGATAGCGGCCTTGATTTCAGCCTTAGTGGCATCAGTGGTTACTTTGAAAACCACCTGGTTGGCATCGTCGCCAGCCATTGCCGCTTTTTCAGAAACCACTGGACCTAGCAGCACTTTATAGATGCGTTCTTGGTTCATCCCAATGTCTCCTCAAGCTTTTTCAGGGCAGCTACAGTCATAACCACCTTATCGAAGCGAATCAGGGCAACCGGGTCGATGGCCTGCACGTCGCGCACGTCAACCTTGTGCAGGTTGCGTGAAGCCAGGTACAAGTTGGTATCAACTTCTTCGGTTACGATCAGCGCTTCAGCCAGGTCGAACTGAGCCATCTTCTGAACCAGCGCTTTAGTCTTGGGCGCTTCAACAGCGAAAGACTCAACCACAACTAAGCGGTCTTGACGGTTCAGCTCGGACATGATGCAGCGCAGTGCAGCGCGGTACATCTTTTTGTTCAGCTTTTGCTCGTGGTTGCGAGGCTGGGCGGCGAAAGTTACGCCACCGGAGCGCCAGATTGGGCTACGACTGGTACCCGCGCGAGCGCGGCCAGTGCCCTTTTGACGCCAAGGCTTGGCACCACCACCAGAAACCGCAGAACGGTTTTTCTGGGCCTTGGTACCCTGACGAGCGCCAGCCATAAAGGCCACCACCGCCTGATGCACCAGGTCTTGATTGAATTCACGACCGAAGGCCACTTCAGATACAGAAACTGTACCCTTGGCGCCTTCAGGTGTTGCTATGTTTAATTCCATGGTCATCCCCCTAGGAAGCCTTAACCGTTGCTCTGCAGTTTCACAGCGGGACGCACAATCACGTCACCACCAGGAGCGCCAGGAACAGCACCCTTAACCAACAGCAGATTGCGCTCAGCATCGATGCGTACCACTTCTAGGTTCTGAACAGTTACCTGCTCGGAGCCCATGTGACCAGCCATCTTTTTGCCTTTGAACACACGTCCTGGGGTCTGACATTGACCGATAGAACCAGGAGCACGGTGGGAAATAGAGTTACCGTGAGTTGCGTCTTGCATGTGGAAATTCCAACGCTTTACGCCGCCCTGAAAGCCTTTACCTTTCGAGGTACCAGTAACATCAATTTTTTGACCAGCTTCAAAAGTGGCAACGGTGATTTCACCGCCAACTTCGAAAGCTTCTTCATTGTCGTTGCGAAGCTCCCACAAACCACGGCCCGCTTCAGCATTAGCTTTAGCGAAGTGACCTGCAGCAGACTTAGCGACACGGGAGGCACGACGAGACCCTACGGTTACCTGTACAGCGTTGTAACCGTCGGTTTCCACGTTCTTAACCTGGGTGATGCGATTGGGCTCAACCTCAATCACAGAAACAGGGATGGAAACACCATCATCAGTAAAAATGCGAGTCATACCGCTTTTGCGGCCGACTAGACCAATCGTCATTTTGCTAACCTCTCAGTGTACGGGGCTTTTACCCGCTATGGCCGCCCATCTCAGAGCGTTACACATACCTGAGCATGTGGCTCAGGCTTCGGCATTATTAAATAATTAACCGAGACTAATTTGAACCTCAACACCAGCAGCTAGATCTAGCTTCATCAGTGCATCGACAGTTTTTTCAGTCGGTTGAACAATATCCAACAAACGCTTATGTGTACGAATCTCGTACTGATCGCGCGCATCTTTGTTAACATGCGGTGAAATCAGAACGGTGAAACGCTCTTTGCGAGTCGGCAGCGGAATCGGACCCCGAACTTGTGCGCCGGTACGCTTTGCGGTCTCAACAATCTCCTCGGTGGAAGCATCGATGAGCTTGTGATCGAAAGCCTTAAGGCGAATTCGAATTCGTTGATTCTGCATCTGAACCAAACTCCAAAATCGTTAATTAAAGTACCCGCCAAACAGAGTGATTTCACCCTGAAAAACGGAACGCGAATTCTATAGATCCAGCAGCGGCCGGTCAAGCGCTATTTGTAAATAATTTATACAGACCGAAAACACGCCACCAAGCACAGCCAGCTGCGCTCCAACACAAGCCTATATAAAGAAGCAGTAGAACCCCTCGACCACCCCACAGCGGCAGCTCCAAGCGCCATGTCAAAAACCTAAACGCCACTTGCTGGACAAGCTCGACGCCCTTCATATACCGTCGATAGATGCCGGATACGCCGCCACACAGGCCGCGCAACAGCCGGCCTTT
>JAOXRV010000287.1 GCA_025800435.1 Cellvibrionaceae bacterium
GACTGGAAGAAAGGCACAACTACCCGGCTTCTTCAGACCAACCAAGTCTTGGGACGTGCTAATTATGAATAACAGCACGTTGATTGCTGCTATTGAATTGAAGTCTATTGCTGATTCCTTTGGAAAAAATGCAAATAACCGTAATGAAGAAGCTCTTGGCAGTGGCATCGATATTAAAGAAGCCTTTGAAGAAGACGCATTTGAAGGGTTAACCAGACTATTCACCGGCTACCTGATCCTCGTCGAAGATTGCCAAGAAACACTAACCGGCGTGCAAATTCAAATAAAGCATTTTCGGGCGATGGAAGAATTTATGCTTAGCCCTGAAACCCGTAACACGTCCTATATTAAAAATGAAAAAGGTGAATATCCGCCAATAGATGGTGTGTCATACATGGATAGATTTGACATTCTTTGCCGCCGACTAATGCAGAAAAAACTTTATACCGCCGCTTCAGTAGTGAAATCGCCAAGGTCAGCAATAAAAGATGGTGAATATAGCGCCGTCACACGGGAGACCGGGATCAAGGCCTTCTTAGCTTCACTTGCGAGCCACGTTGAAACGATAGCAGCCATTCAGGAAGACTGAGCATGGTAAAAACAGGGATGTTAAAATGATAAAAAATACTAAACGATCTTATCCGAGGTACGCCAGTGCGTGATACACGCGATTTATTAAGCCCCAGTGATTTCCCCGCCATTGCCCGGGGAAGCTTACAAACCCTGCAGCTTAACCTGGGTTATCGCTGCAATTTGAGCTGTACTCACTGTCATGTCAACGCCGGCCCCAAGCGCACCGAAATGATGAGCGCCGAAACCCTGGCGCTGGTGCTGGAGTTATTGCAACAGGGGCAGATTGAGACTCTGGACTTAACCGGCGGTGCGCCCGAGATGCACCCGCAGTTTCGCCAGCTGGTTAAAGCGGCCTGTTCGCTTGGGGTAAAAGTTATCGATCGCTGTAACCTAACCATTTTGCTGGAACCCGGATATGAAGACCTGGCTGAGTTTTTGGCTGACCAAGGGGTAGAGGTGTGTGCCTCGTTGCCCTGTTACAGCGAGGACAATGTCAACAGCCAGCGCGGCAAAGGGGTATTTGAACAATCCATCGCGGCCCTGCAAATGCTCAATCGCCTAGGTTATGGCCATGAGCTTAGCTTAAACTTGGTGTATAACCCCGGCGGTGCTTTTTTGCCGCCGCCCCAGGCCGCACTAGAGTCGGATTACAAACGTGAATTAGGGCAGCAGTACGGCATTGTATTTAACCAGCTGCTGACCATTACCAATATGCCAATTAGCCGTTTTGGCGCGGTATTGCTGGCCCAGGGCCAATTTGGTAATTATATGGGCCTGCTCAAAGACAATTACAGTGCGGCCAATTTAGAGGCGCTAATGTGCCGCAGCCTTGTCAGTGTCGATTGGCAGGGGAATTTATACGATTGTGATTTTAACCAAATGTTGGAATTGCCAATTACCAGCGGTGGCGAGCTGATCGCTACTGATCGGCCCCGCCATTTGCGCGATTTATTAAATGGCAGTTTTGAGGGGCAGCCGATACGGGTGGCCGAGCACTGCTACGGTTGCACCGCCGGCCAGGGCAGTAGCTGTAGCGGCGCACTCTAATGGCCCAAGTAATGCCTCGGGTATCCATTATTATTCCGGTTTATGCCGAGGGCCAGCAACTTAAGGCGCGTTTGCAGGCGCTGCAGTGTTTGCGTGGCCCCGGGGCAGAGCTGATTGTGGTGGATGGCGGCAGCCCGGATAACAGCGCCGAGCAATTGCAACAAGCCGCTGCCCTTTATGACCGCTGTTTGCGCAGTGAGCCGGGGAGGGCATTGCAGATGAATGCCGGCGCCAAGGTCGCCCTCGGTGAATGGCTGTGGTTTGTGCATCTCGACAGTGATTTTGAGGGCAGGCCTGGCTTACCCCACAGTCTGGCAGGCAGTGCAAGCTGGGGCTATTACCGGCTGCAGCTGGATCAGCGCGCCTGGCACTATCGCCTGTTGGGCGCCGCTATTCGCTGGCGTAGCCGTTGGTTTAAAGGCGCCACCGGCGACCAGGGTATCTTTGTGCGGCGCCGCTTATTCGAACAGCTAGGTGGCTACCAGCCGATACCGCTGATGGAAGATATTGAGCTGTGCGACCGTTTAAAACGCCACAGCCGCCCGCAGGCGGTGACCGAAGTTATTATTACCTCTGCCCGGCGCTGGCAGCGTCGGGGTTTTGTCGCCACCGTATTGTTTATGTGGCAGCTGCGCTTGCGCTATCGCCTCGGGGCCTGCCCATGGGCCCTGGCCAAGCGCTACTACCCCAATATTAAGTTTAAGCAGGCTTCCTAAATGCAGAATTTAGATCTTGGCGCTTGGGCATTGTTACAGTTTGCCAAAGTGCCAGAGTTCGGCAAGGTAAAAACCCGTATGCAAAGCCAGTTAAGCGCGGCCCAGTGCCTGAGTTTGCACCGCCGCTTACTGGCCCACAATATTGAGCAGCTGGCGCCACTTGGTTTTGCCGAGTACCAACTGTGGCTGGGCCAGGAGGGCTCAGCGTCCCGACCCGAGCAGCTCGACGGGCAAATTACAGAGTTGATCAATCGCTATGGTCTGCACCCGCACTGGCAGTGCGCGGGTGATTTGGGTGCGCGCATGGGCTACGCCATGCAGCAGCAGCTGCCCCGCTTTGAAGGCGTGATTTTAATTGGCAGTGATTGCCCCTTTGTCGACCGGGATCTAATTGCCCAGGTGCAGCGAGCGCTGAGGGGCGGCAAAGAGGTTGTGATTGCCCCGGCCGAGGATGGCGGCTATGTATTGCTGGCCATGAGCCAGTGGGCGCCGGAGCTGTTTATCAATATGCCCTGGAGCCAACCGCAGTTAATGGCGGCAACAGCCGCAGCCCTGGATAAGGCCGGGCGGCGCTGGTGCCAGTTGGGGCTTTATGCGGATATTGACCGGCCCGAAGACCTGCCCAGACTGATTGCCTTAAACCTGCACCGTGGCCTGGCTTAATTTGGCGGTTGAATAGGTGTTGCCGCGCTCGCCGTAGAGATGCTGTTGCATATCTTCACCGCGCATAATCTGCAGTAAACGCTGCACGGTCTGCTGGCTGCGGGCGATGATTTTGCCGTTGATTTCATTGAGCTGTTGGCATTCGTTAATGGTGTCTTTTAAATCGTGCCAGTGCTCTTTTAAATCTTTATTGCCCAGGGCGTCAATCAGGCTTTCCCAGGCATAACGATCGGTGGGTTGTTTTAAATCCCGTAAAATTTCGGTGCGTTGAGCGGCGCCCGCATCAAGGGTGTTAAGCAGCGCAGTTTTTTCTTCCAGCAGCGAGCGCAGGCTCTCATTATCGCGCTCTTGCAGGGCTGTTTGCTCTTTTTCCAACAGGTGGAGTAGGGCGAGACTTGTGGTTAGGTCTTGGTCAACCAAATCCAAAATCGCACTGGTTGAAGCCTGTGATTGTTTGGGGCTTGGGTTTTTTGTGGCTTTTTCGGTCACCGCATTATTCATGGCAATTCTCCATTAGTGCTTATTTCGTTGCGCCCCAGCAGTGGCTAGGGCGCTATCCCAGCTTGCACTGGGGTTAGGAATACTGCTGCCCAAGCTGTGGGGCAGACCGGCTGAGCAGGCCGACGGGCGCCGTGGCGCCGGGGTCAAACGCGTATCAATGAAGCAGTGGTCTAGCTAAACAGGTCTTCCTGATTCAGCATCTTGGCCGCAATACGCTCGGGGTTTACTTCAAACTTACCCTCGGCAATGGCCTTTTTAATATTGGCGACCTTCTCGCTGTCAACTTCTGGGGCGTTGGCCACCGCAGCTGATAATTTGCCAAAGGCCTTGGCCTCTGGGCTCAGCAGTACCTTATCGGCCACATTGGCCGCCGCGCCCTGGGGTGGGGCCTTGGCTTGGGCCTTGCTACTGCTGCTGTCTACCGCTGCCCGCTCACGGGCGTTATTGGTTTGACCGGCGTTGTTAAAACCGTTGTTTGTATTGATAACCATAGTGTAAGCCTCTGATAACTATCGCTTTTTTCTGCTCGTTTGGTCTTGCGGTTAAGCTTGGCAAGCTGTAAAGAGAGTTTGCCTTACCCAGGGTGTCGGCGGCTTTTAAGGAATCTTTAGGCTTTTTATGCAAAATTTTGCTTTTTCTCTGCAATTTTCTTCGCAGCTTAATTAAAGCCGCTGCCTTGTTGCCTTAAAGCACCACCTCGACCTTACCAGCCGCAACTACACGAGCGTGAACGACTTGCTTAGACCGGTTGTTTTTTACTCGAATTTGTTGCCCCAGCTTGCCGTCTGCCATCGCCGTCGCCTCAGTAGAGACTGACGCCGCGCCCAGCCGAGCCGCCAATACCACCGCATCACCGCGTTTAATTAACTTGGGTTGGGTCAGGTGGCTTTCGCGCAGTGGCTCGCCCTGGGGCAGGGCCCGCTTTAATTGCAGGCCCAATAGTTGTTCGGTTTGCAACAGCGCCTGGTTGCCCCGCACCAGCCTCACTTGGCTGTGGATGTCGCCAGGCCCAAGGATTTGGCCCCTGACCAACGGCTGGGCAGCCACTGGAATTTTGGCATAAGCTTCAATACGAGCGCCGAGGAACAAGGACCAGGGCTTGGGGCCGCTACAACTGACTCGCACCGTAGCTTGGTTGCTGAGACCGCGAAAATTGTTCTGCTCAAAATTCAAAGGGCTGGCGCAGGCTTGCAAACGCAAACGCGAGTCGAGCTGGTTGACACGGATATCAACTCGCTCATAGCCCTGCTCGGTGTAGCCGGCGTATTTTTGTTGCAAAAAATTGGCAACCCCGGCGCGCACCTGTTCGCGCACTGTATCTGCACTCGCCAGCGGGGCTAGGGCCGCAATGGCGAAGGAGGCAACAAAGCTCAAGCGCAGCAGTTTCATGTAAATGTGTCCTGTGAGTTAAAGACTCGGTACCCGGAGCCGCTAACAGTACTAATTGTTATGTTTCCAAGTGGTGGGCGCTGTTTTTTTGACGTCCGCTGCTTAAAAACTACGCTAGTTGCCACTTAAACCACGGTTTTGGGCCACTAACGATACTGATATGAAGTTAAATGCAAGTAGTGTGCCTACTTTGCAGGGCGGCCTGGCCGCACCTAAGTAACCAATGGGAAGGTGCTAATCCATGACAAGATCGACTGCGGTTTATAAAGAAACTCTCAGTGCTGTGGGCAACACTATCGAAGTGTTGTTGTTTAAACTCAATGGTGATCAGCTGTACGGGATTAATGTGTT
Source organism: Cellvibrionaceae bacterium (assembly GCA_025800435.1). Taxonomy (GTDB): domain Bacteria; phylum Pseudomonadota; class Gammaproteobacteria; order Pseudomonadales; family Cellvibrionaceae; genus Pseudoteredinibacter. The sequence goes on from JAOXRV010000287.1 coordinate 5,241, forward strand.
TAAGGTAAAAGAGGTTCTGCCTTGCCCACCTTTAAACAGTATTCCCAACGCCGATGACAGCGTTACCGGCTGCGCTCATATTCGTGGCCAGACGATTCCCGTGATCGACTTGGCCAAGGCCGCCGGCATGGAGCAAATAGAGGCAGTTGAAGGCCGCTTTCTAATCGTTACCGAGTACAGCCGCTCAATTCAGGGCTTTTTGGTGTACTCGGTCGATCGCATTGTTACCTTGCAGTGGAGCGACCTATCCAAGGCCCCGGTGGGTGTGGGTGAAGATAACTACCTGACCGCTGTCGCCAAAATCGATGAGAAATTGGTCGAGATTATGGATGTGGAGAAGGTGCTGGACGAGGTTAACCCCGTTGACGAGGAGATTTCCGAGGACGCGGTGCCGGATGAGGTGATACATGAAGAGCATGAACGCAAGCTCTTGATCATCGACGACTCGGCAGTGGCTCGCAAGCAGATTAAGCGGGTATCCGATAAGATGAATATCGACTCCGTACAGCATATCAATGGTAAGGACGCGCTCGATTACCTGATGAAAGAAGTGGCTGATGGCCACGACCCCAATCATGAAATCTATGCCGCCGTGTGCGATATCGAAATGCCGGTAATGGACGGCTATACCTTTACCACCCATGTAAAAAATGACGAGCGCCTCAGTCAAATTCCTATTCTTTTGCACAGCTCCCTCGGCGGTGTGCTCAATGAAGAGCTGGTGAAGAAATCCGGCGCCAACCAGTTTTTGGCCAAGTTTGAGGCCAATGAACTGGCCAAGTGGATTAGCAGCCAAGTTATTGAGCGCGGTGGTGAGGTTAGCGAGTGAGTGGCTTGGCACGGTATAAGCCGCCTTACAGCTGCGGGATTTGCGGTTAAACAGTGGTGGATAGTTTGACTATTGCTCCCAATGCGGCCATTGAGTTTGAGCGCTTTCGGGAGTTCTTGCGATCCGAGTGCGGTATCCATTTGGCTGATAATAAGCAGTATTTGGTGGCCACTCGGGTCAAGCAAATCCTTGAGCACAATAAGCTCGGCAGCCTTAGTGAGCTGCTCAGTCGCGCAACTATTTCACCCCAGCTGCGCCTGGCGGTGGTGGATGCGATGACCACCAACGAGACCTATTGGTTTCGCGATACTTATCCCTTTGATTTACTGCGCAATAGTTTACTGCGCGAGCTGGCCGAGAGCCCGCGCCCAGGCCAGCGCAGTATTCGCATCTGGTCGGCCGCCTGTTCTTCCGGCCAGGAGCCCTATTCAATCAGCATGTGTGCCAGTGACGCTGCCGGCCTTAAGCTGCCGGTAGAAATCAGCGCCACTGATATCTCCCCGAGTATGCTGGCCGCTGCTCGGGAGGCCACTTATGAGCGCATGGCCATGAGCCGGGGCATGTCCGATAATTTGCGCGAGCGTTACTTTACTAAAATAGGGGAGGAGCTGTGGCAGGTCAATACGGATATTCGCCAGCGAGTTTCCTTCCAAACCCTCAACCTTATGCACTCGTTTGCCAGTCTCAGCAAGTTTGATGTGATCTTCTGCCGCAATGTACTGATCTATTTCGAT
>JAOXRV010000313.1 GCA_025800435.1 Cellvibrionaceae bacterium
GCCAGAGCGATGGCCTCGGCAGTGCCCTCGACATTGGCGGCTTGCTGGCTGTCGGCATCAGCCTTCATATCGTAGATGGCCGCCAAGTGGAAAAAATGATCAATTTCGCCGGCGTGCTGCTTGATCCAGGCGGGCTTAACCCCGAGCTTCTTCTCGGTCAGGTCGCCTTCAACTGGGGTAATTTGTTCGGGGCCTGCCCCCCACAGGGTGTATAGGCCCTCCAGCTTTTCGATGGAGCCAGGGCGTATTAACAGGTAGATATGACCGCCGCGGTCTAATAGCTTGGGGATTAAAAAACGTCCGATAAAGCCGGTGGCACCGGTGACGAAGTAATTCATAGGGGCATGCCTTTTCTTTTGTTAGCTTTTATTATGGGCTTGTTCGCTTTTTTTTAGAGTCTGGGGCTTGTTTTTGTCGTTGTGGGTGCCTTAAGCCGATAAAAGGCTAAGGTCACAATGCCCCAGTGCACGGGTATTAATATAACCTTTATTTATAGAGAAAATCTAGGGTGCCTCTGAATAACTCGGTGACGATCAGCCGGCCCTAAAGCGCATCAGCCGACAGCTCAGCTCATGAAGAAGGATGTAGCGGCCTACATTAGGTATTACAAGCTCGAATGCCTGCATTGGGCGGATGGTGGAATTTGCACGCCAAAGTTTGAAACTTACACGAACAAAGCACCCGGTAGCGGCTCACCACTAAATTAGAAGTTGGCTGAGGAGTTAACCCCGGCAGCGTAGGCTGCCGGGGTGGGCTTGGCTCGCTTAGCCTTTGCGGCGCCAGCCGGCAAGGCCGAGCAGGGCCAAGGGCATGGCCAATAAGAAGCCCAGGGGCAGGGCTGGAACGGCTACCTGGCCGGCGCTGGCTGCACTGGCTATAACCACTGGGCCACCTGGGTCGGTGATGGTTTCGGGGTCACTGTCGGTATCGATACGGCTGCCTTCGGTGATGCTAAAGGTAATCTCGGTGCGTCCGGCAAAGCTGCTGTGGTCAATGTTTAGATTGCTGCCCGCAACAGTGTTAACGTCGACCAATACTCCATCAATATCACGTTTCCAGTAGCCGACAATATTGTCATTGCGCGGTACCAGAATTCGGAACTCGGTGGCATTACCCGTACCGCCGCTACCAACTGCGGCGCTAAAAGAGATGGTGCCGTAGGGGAAAGCGTAACCACTTGGGCCGGCAACTGGGTATTGACTGGCAACACTGCTCAGGCTGTGGCCATCGACTGACTCCAGAGTAATCCAGTCCCCGTTACTGGTTTGCAAAGAGCTGACCGATACC
>JAOXRV010000317.1 GCA_025800435.1 Cellvibrionaceae bacterium
CTACCGGGGCTGGATGGTGGAGCCAAGGGGAATACCTATGTCATTAGCAGCGCATCAAGTTGACACCCACGCTACTGCAGGTAATACCTGGCAGTGCTGCGCATGGCGCGAGGGTATCTACCAACGCCACCCGGACTTTGCCTGGGTATGGCGGCAAAAGCATAAGGCCATTGCCAGTAAAAGTGGCTATGTTGCGGCCAATCAATGGCTGCGCCTCCAACCACGGCGCTTAAAATTCGCCAATACTGGGCTGTATTGCTATGCCCACGATGAAGAGATAACCAACTACTGCGAAGCCAAGGCCAAGAAAACCGAAAAGCGAATTTATGAGGCGGCAACCCACAATGGCGACCTGCTTACCCTTGAAACTTTGGTTGATTACTTAAAAGAGGTTTGCACCAAAGCTGGCATTAAATTCCCAGCCAAAGAGCAAGACACCAAAGAAAATCTAAAGGCGGCAGTTCGGCGCATGGTTGAGCCAAGATGGTGGCGGCTGCAAGTCCGTAAAGAAACTAGGCGCCAGTACGAAACCTACGCCCGCGAGATGCACTTAGTATCCCAAACTCGCCAAACCTATTGCAGTGACACCACCTTACAACGCCGGACACTGCAGCGTAAGCGTAACCGCCACCTGCTTGAAAAGATGGAAGCCGAAAACAGCCAAGGGCAGGTTTACACCCTGGCTGAATTAGCTGACTTATCCGTATCCAACCCGATGAACCGGCGCCATGAGCTAATGGCCCGGATTCGTGGGTTTGAAGAATACAGCCAGAACCACGACTACTTA
>JAOXRV010000326.1 GCA_025800435.1 Cellvibrionaceae bacterium
CGAGCGCGCCATGCGCCTAGCGGATCACGGTTATAAAATGGCCCGTCGCGGTGTCGCCAGCCGTGGCAAGCGTGTTGACCGCATCGAACGTCGCTATCAGCAGGCTATTCTCGATCAGCAAAAGTTGGTGGCCAAATTGCGCCAGGCCGAGGCGGATATTCGCTTCGTGCGCGTCAAGTTGGCTAAAGCCCAGCAGCAGGACCGCAAGCGCGAACGGCAGGCGGCCGCAAGTCGCACCCCCCAGGCTGTTGGCACAGCCCAGGTTCAGTCAAAGTCTGCGGCCCCAGCGCCTAAACCTGAACCCAAAGCAGAGCTTAGCAAAGCGGCCGAGGCCGAAGCGGTAAATGCAAAGCCCGCGGCCGAACGCCTGAGCGCCTACGACCGGGTGGCCCAGCGCGAAGCCATGGAGCTGCAAGCGGAAATTGATCAGGATATTATCAATAAAAGTAGCCGCAGGCCCCTTTATAAGCGTTTAACCTTAAAGGGGCGCTTTGTGAATGCTGCTCAATTTAAGTTTATAGGTGCCGATCACTACCGCGCGGAAGCCAAGATAAAGGCCGGTGCCCAGCAGTTTGAAGTGGCGCGCAACCGCTTTAGCCGGGAAATTCCCGCTGCCGATGACGGCGAGACCTATATCTTTTTTTACCAGGCTAAAAGCGCCTCGCGCGGGGTGTTAAAACTGTTTAAAAAGTCTTTGCTCTCGCCTCGTGCCCAATCAATTGGCCGAGAATAGTTTGGCCCTCACCGTGGTGCGATATTCACTCGGGGTGGTAGTCATCAGCTTTTTAAATAGGCCGGTAAAGTGCCCCATATCTTGATAGCCCACTTTAAAGGCAATTTCGTTAATCGAAAGATTGCTGGTTTTTAGTAAATCCTTTGCGGTTTCGATGCGCACCTCTTGCAGATATTGCAGCGGGGATTTGCCAGTGGCACTTTTAAAGCGGCGGTTAAAAGTGCGCACACTCATATCAAAGCGCTCGGCCACCTCGCTCAGCTTTACCTCTTTACCGTAATTGTCCTGCAGCCAAATTTGAGCTTGTACAATATCTTCGTCCGGGTGATGGTTGGTGTGGCCTTCAAAATAGCCGGTCTCTTCATAGGGGCGGCGAATCTCGTGGGAGAAGTGGCGTTCTACATGGCTGGCAATTGGGCGGTTATAAAGCCGCTGAATAAAATGCACGGTTAAATCTGCCAAGGCATTTACACTGGCGGCGCAATAGAGGTTAGCGGCCTGGGTGATAAAGTATTGGCGCTTTAACTGTACCAGTGGGTAGTCGCGCTGAAACTGATCAAAGTAATGCCAGTGGGTGGTGGCCGGTTTATCGTCCAGCAGGCCGGCCTCGGCCAGCAGGCACACGCCGGTGCCCACCGCACTGATGGTTGCACCATTTTCATAGTGCATGCGCAGCCAATCGAGTATTTGAGGGTGGCGGCGCAGCAGTGGCCGCGGGTTGCGCCACAGGGCCGGCAGATAAATCATATCGCTGTGGCTCACCTCGGGCAGGCTTAAATCCGGGGCGATATTAAAGCCGGCCCGGGTCGCCACTGGCTGGCGCGCTACTGCGGCGGTTTGTATTTGCAAACGCTCGACCCGGCGGTTCTGGCCAAGGGCGGCGGACTCGGCAGCACGCAGCATTTCAATCGGTAAGGTGGTGCCGGTTGCCAGCATTTGGTCACACAAAACAAAGGTGATAATTGGCACTTGGGTTGGACTCCTGCTTGGGCGTAAAACGGTGGCTTAGGTGGCATGGCCACTATGCCGACAATATTGGCTAGTTTTGCCTTTAAGTGGCCATGGTCAAAGCGGCCTAAAATAAAGGCATATTGGCCATTTTGTGCTGGATTGGCCGAATTTGGCCCATTGGCCAAAATTCCTGGCTAGAATAGCCCAGTTTCGCCCCAGTCTAGGACTTAAAATGCTGGCTTCACCGACAGTGTTTTGGGGGGCTTATGCCACTGCTATCTCAGTCCGGGCGACCATTGCCCGTTATCGTATCCATGGGTGGCCTTAACGCCGCTGGCCGCAGCTCTGGCCACCACGGCTACCGCCGCCTGGTATTGGAACAACTGAGCGACGCGCAGCAGCAACAGACGCTGGCCGCACTGGCAGCCATGAGTGGCCAGTCGGCCCCAAGCGCTGGCAGCAGAGAAGCCGCCGCGCTGCTGGAGGGCACTCTTATTCGCCGTCTTGAGAGCAGCTACTTCGACCCAGACCACATCCCCTGGTTTACCCCCCTAGATACCCAGGATCACAAGGGGCGGCCATTGCAGTTTGAGTGCCGTCGCAAGCAGCTGCCCGCCATTCTGCCCGAAAACTGGGTGTTAAGCCCCGTTTGTGATGACAAGGTGCAGGTGCGCATTGAGGGCGGTGGCCGGGTGCATATACCCAATTATCGCCGCGCCCCCAGCCAGGCCGCAGGGCAGTTGCCCAGCGGGTTTAATCCGGCCGAGCTTTACGATGCCCGCTTTCACCCTCGGGGTTTGCAGTTGGCGGTAATCGCCGCCTCTGATGCGCTCAATAATTTGGGTTTGGATTG
>JAOXRV010000334.1 GCA_025800435.1 Cellvibrionaceae bacterium
CCGCACCCAGGGGCACTGGCACAACTGTGGCCAGCGATTCCCGCCAGGCCAGCTCGTTGGAATGATGCTCATAGGGGCCGATAAACACCACGGGCCTATCGGCTTCAGCCAGCTCGCCCGCTCGCCCCCAAGCCCCTGAGGGATTTAGCCCCAAAATGTTGATCAAACGATTAATTGCTGCGGTGGCACCACTGCCACAGAAAATAAGCTTGTGCTCGGGCCCGGCACCAACGGCTGTGCGGATAATGGCCCGGGCCTGTTCGCGTAGAGCAGTGGTTTGGCGGCCAGTAAAAGAACTTTCGCTGTGGGTATTGGCGTAAAACGGCAATACCTGCTGGCGAATATAATCTTCAATAAAATCCACACTGCGGCCAGAGGCGGTGTAATCGGCGTATACCAGCGGTTTGGGGCCAAATGGGGTTTCAATTGGGGTGTTGGCGCCAATTAAGGCGCGGCGCAGATCGGCCAGATCGAAGGTCATGCTTGTGCTTCCCGACAAAAAAGCCAATTGTAGTGCCTGTTGCGGCAAACATTGTTGCTTTTGTTAACCTTTAATGCGTTTGTAAGTTTATTTTGTTTACTTATTTTATTATTATTT
>JAOXRV010000349.1 GCA_025800435.1 Cellvibrionaceae bacterium
CCTGGGCGGCACCACCGTCGAGGGCGATGCTAAAGCTGCGATTGGCACTGCTAAAATCAATTGGCGTCGATAAATCTAAACTGCCCGCCGCCGTTACCGCCGCCGCCGCAACATTGGTTTGGGCATTAATTGCGGTTTCGATTGCCGCTGCCAAGCTGGCACCGTTACTGTAGCTGCCCTGGGCAATTTGCAAATCGGTAAAGCTTTGGCCGTCGACATTTAAACTAAAGGTATCGTTATTGGCATCTACCGTGATCGCACTGCCGAAATCGTCACCAGCGGCCAGGGCGCTGGTCTCGCTGGTCGAGGCCATATTGGCGACAATACCAATATCGGCCAAACCCCCATCGGCGCTGCTGATGCTATAACTCTCGTTATTATTAAACTTAATTTCAAAGCGACCCTGGTTCTGTTCACCGATATAGCTCACCGTGGCATTGAGGCCGGCACCGACTAAATTGCTATCGCTGTTAATGGCGGTCTGCAGGGCACTGGCCAAATCGTTACCACTGCTGTAACTGCCCTGGCTAATACTAATATTGCCGCTGTTGGTGCCGCCCACCGATAAGCTGAACTCATCATTGCTGTCATCCACCGTAAAACTGCTGGCCAGCTCGCCATTGGTTTTTAAGGCGCTAATCTGGGCCAGGTCACGGGGCCCCTGGCCCTGGCGATACAGGCCCAAGGTATCGGCGGTTTCGCTGTCGATACTGCTAAAGGCCACTGAGGATTTACTGCCAAAACTGGCCGAGGTAATGGTAAAACTGTTGTCGCTGCTGTCGAACTCAACCGCCACTGACTTGGCATTTTGGATTAGCCGCTCATCTGCATTGATTTGGGTTTGCAACAGGGTTGCCAACTCTTCGCCGCTGTAGCTGCCCTGGTTTAGGGCAATCGGCTCGGTGGTAAGCCCGTCTACGCTTACCCGCAGGTCATCATTGAGGGCATTAATAATATAGGGGCCACCGGCGGTGCTATTGCCGACAAACTCGCCCTGGGTGGCCAGCTGTGTTACCACAACTTCGTAATCTCCGCTTTGGGTTTGGTTATTGCCCCGGATATAGTCCACATTATTAGCCCCAATTCCACTGGTGCCAAACAGTTTGGTGAGGGCCTCGGGGTTGGTTTTGGCGTAGCTGCTAAATTTGCTGGAATCAAAACTGATAATGCCAGTTTTTTCATTGGTTTTGATGCCGATTTCGGCCAGCGAGTTAATATCCCCCTGGGCGCCGACGGGTAAGCTGCTGGACAAGATACGCTTGAGCTGGGTGTCCAAATTGCGAATGGTGGAATCGCCGGTAAACACACTGCCCTTTTGGGAATCCAAGTCGTAGGCGGTCAGGGTATTGGTCAGGGTTTTCAGCTCGTTATAGGCGCCGACAAAATCTTGCATGCGCTTATTAATGGTTTCCATATCCGCGCTGACGGTGAGGGATACCGGCTCGCCGATGGAGGTCTGGCGCAGATTGAGGGTCAGGCCATTGATCACCCCGGTAACCTGATTGGATTCGCGGCTGACTTCCAAGCCGTTGATCTTTAAGCGCGCATCCACCGCATCGGTGGTGTGCAGCACCTGATCGTTATCACTGGCATTAAAATTAAAATCATCCAGGCCATTACTGGCGCCCTGGGCGGTAATGGTAAAACCGTTCTCGGTACCGGTTTTGCTCGATTCAAACAATAGACGAAAGCCATCGCCGGTATCGACTATTGACGCCGTAATGCCGATGTCGGCAGCATTTACGGCATCGCGCACCCCCGCCAAGGTATGATTGCTGGAGTTAATTGAGATGGTTTTGCTGGCCTTGGCCGGGTCTTCGCTAAAATTATCAAAACTAGAGACGCTTTTATCGGCGTTGAGGCTGGTTTGTACCTCGCCAAAGTTAAACACCAGATTGCCCTGGCCAACCACCTCATTGATACTGTCGTAGCTTTTGCTGGCAAGTGTTTGGGAGCGCGCCAGGGCCAGGGTTTCAATATCGTAGACGCCGGGCTTGGCCAGGCTACTGGCGGTAGCGGTGAGCTTATCGCTATCGCTGCTGGAGGTGGTATTGGTTTCAAAGGAGGAGGCCAAGGTCAGTGAGCCCACCGCCGATTCCAGACTGGAGACGGCGCTGCGGACATTGCCCAGCTCAGATATTTTTAAGTCTAGGTCGGTTTTTTCGACCTCCAGACGCTTATCGGTTGGGCTGCGCTCGGCCTCGATCAGCTGATCGATCAGGTCATTATTTAATACGCCGGAACCGACGCCGACGGATGAAATACTGGCCATAACTGTAACTCCCGCGCCCTACCGGGCTAATCAATGGTAAAACCGAGGCTCGCTGGCCCTTGCTTGTAAAGCGGCCAGAAACACAACAGGCCCCAAACTGCGGGGCCGAATTCCCCCTTTTGGGGGCAAACCTGGGGCTGCTTTGACGGCCCAAGCCAAGAGACTCTTAGGCCTGGGCGCTGAACAACCTTATCGGTTCATCTTCATTCAATTTCCGGGCCAAATCTAACGCCACATCGTCAGGTAGTTGCCGGATAACTTCGGAAGTTTCTGCATCGATCACGGTTATTACGGTGCGACCGGTGGATTCGTCCAGTGAAAACTGCAGTTCCCGCTGATTGGACTGCACATAATCGTTAAGTCGGGATACCGCCTGCTCCAAATCCTTTTGCACTTCCTCGCTATTGTTAACGGCTTCTTTTTTAATTTCTGAAGCCGCAGGCTCGCCAGGTGGCAATTCTTTGCCGCCATCGGTCGGTTTTATTGGGCCGACGGCGACTGAAGTGCTCCTGATAAGCCTTGGATTGCTAGTTTGCACTTCGTTCATGAGCTTTACCCTCAGTTGCTGTTTTGCTAGAGGGGGCTATGCCCCCTTTCGCCCTCGCTGCGACTGGCTTACTGCAGCAGTGACAGCACTTGCTGAGGCAAGGCGTTGGCTTGGGCCAAGATCGAGGTACCGGCCTGTTGCAGCACTCGGGTGCGCGACAGTTCGGCGGTCTCGGCGGCAAAATCCGCATCACGAATACGCGAGTTGGAAGCCGTCAAGTTCTCGGAGTTGACCTGTAGATTCTCCACCGTGGTTTCAAAGCGGTTTTGAATCGCACCTAAGTCGGCTCGCTGAGCGTTTACTGAATCCAGGGCATTGTCGATGGCGGTCAGTGCATCATTGGCGCCCTGTACTGTGGATAAGTCCACATCCTTCAAGAAGGTGCCATCTTGGCCACCGCCGTAAACACCGGAGGTAAAGCCCAAGGCCTCTAGATCATCGCTGCCGTTAATGCCCGCATCCACCTCAATATCACCGGCGCCGATTAGGGTAACCGTTGAGTAGGTGGTTTTGGCCAGGGCATCCGAGGCGGACTTGCGATCAGCCGAAGTGGCATTGCCATCGGTTAAATCAGAGATCGAGATGGCGGTGCCGCCATCGCCCAGACCAAAGTCAGAGGCGGTTACCCCGGTGCCCGAAGCGGCATTGGTGTCAAAGGCCAACACAATATTGCGGCCATCGGCGGCGGTGAGCGACAGGCTCTTGCCGTTATCACTGGCGAGCACCCCGGTTTGACCAGAGACCGCATTGATCTGATCCACCGCGTGGGCGCGGTTAGAGCCGGCAGCGGTTTGAGTCGTTAAACTAACCTCAACGCCATTAATCCACACCGCACCGGTGTTACCAGCAGTACCGACCGTGGTGGAAGAACCGCCGACATACTCAGTAGCGTTAATATTGGCAGAAACGCCGGTCTCACCGGTGGATTTATTAACGGCAGAGGCCACCGCAATACCGCTGGCGGTTTTGCTGCTGGAGGCCGCATCCGAATAGGAGGCCACATCGTCCGCCGCCTGAGCGGCTTTGATGGCCACATTATTGATCACCAAATCGCCCGCATCGAGGTTGTGCTCGGTGGCCTCATTGGCATCTTGGCCCGCGGTGGCGGTACCGGCGCTAACGGTGCCGGCGCCGGTATAACTGCCAAATACAACCGTGGAAGCAACACCGGTTGTGGCCGAGTTAAATACCAGCTGGCCATCATCAGTGCCGTCGTCTGCATCGCTTACCGTCAAGCCGGCAGCCGTTAGGCTAGCGCTATCAATGGCGGCGATAATATCCGCATCGGTAATGGTACCACCGGTGCCGGCGATTACCTGTGAGGCGGTAATGCCACTGGTGGCCGGGTCGGCCAGAGTGATACTGGCACTGGCGCCAGTGCTATCGCCGAGAATGGTAAATACACCATCGGTGGTATTGCCACCATCGGTTTCGACCACATTATTGACGGTAATACTGGCTGCGGTTAAAGCCGCAGTGAGTGAGGCTTCCAAAGTTGCATCACTGGCTGCCGCTTGCACCGAGACCTTGGTGATATCGTTAGTCCCGTCGTCCTCGGTTGCGACGACGGTACCGGTATCAGCCGTGTTGGAGACCACCTTAATATTACCCAGAGGGTCGGCGGTAATAGTCGCCACCGAGCTGAGCAGGTTACCACTGCCGTCATCCAGGTTTTGAATAAAGGTCAGTGTGCTTGCCGCATCCGTTTGGGTAGCATCGGCGTGAGCAGCGCTATAGGCAACACCGTCGACCGTTACGGTAACGTTGGTACCGTCATCCAAATCAATAATACTCTGGAAGTCCAATATCTCGCCGCCGGAAGTGCTTACCACAACCTCATCACTGGTGGCGGCTTCTGCGGCAAAATCCGCAGCGGAATCAGATACCGACCCCAACCCTTCCAGGCCTGAGCGAATGGTAAAGACACCGCCATCTTGAGTGACCGTTACGTCGGGAAAGCTGGTACTGTTATCCGCATTGAACTGAGCAATACCACTGTTGATGGCAGACTCATAGGTGGCGGCCAGTGTATCACCGGACTGCCCGCTTAGATCACCCAGGGTGTAGTTAATGGTATTGCCATCAACCGTGATTGAGCTGCTGCTGTTGGACAGCGCCAGAATTTCAGCCTCGGCAATATCGGTAATACCGGCATTGACCGTGGTGTTGCGAAAATCGCCATTCATGGTGACGGTGGTATCAGATCCCGCACCATCAATATTTAAATCAAACGCTATCGGTCCTTGGTTGCCATACAACGAAGACAAATCCAAATCTATCGAGGCACGGGTTGCAGTAGGAATTAAATTGCCATCGATAGCTACAGTCTGAGCAGTGCCATCTACGGTTAGCGCTAAGCTCGCCGCTGCGCCACTAAAGTCATTGCCGATAAGGCCAGACATATCAATACCAAGGGTACCTGCAGTGGCCGGGTCGGTTGGATCGCCGGTTACCGCCGAGCCACTGACCGCACTCACACCCGGGGTATAATTGCCCTTACTTAAACCGGCATTGGCCAAATCACCATTGCCGGTACCATTGCCGCCGGCCACTTCAATGCTCTTGGTTTCGCCGCTGGCAATTAAAGTATAACCGCCGGTGTAGGTACCGTTACCGGCCAGGCCGGTGTTGGCCTCGGTCAAACCTGTGCCCAGGGTCAGCTCAATATTGCGACCGTCGTTGGCCTCCAGGGTAACCCCGGTGGCGGCATCGCCGCTGTCTACCGCGTTAACCCCAGTGCGATTTGATTCGGCATTAATCGCTGCCGCTACCGCCGCGCGTGTGGTCGCCTCATCGCTGGTGGTATCGATGGTGATGTCGACACCGTTGATGGTTAAGGTACCACTGGCCGCAGCCGCCACCTGGGTGGAACCACCGACGGTATTATTATCCACAATTGCGGTGACACCACTTTCCTGGGCGTGTTTATTAATGGCCGCCACCTTAGCGATAGCACTGGCACCGGCATTATTGGTTGAGGCATCGTCATCGGCGGCCGAGGACGATGAGATGGCCACGCCGTTGAGAATTAAATCGCCATTGCCCAGAGACTGATCGGTGCCCACCGCGGAGACGCCAGCCTGGTCGGAGACACCCAGGGTATCCACCCCGAGGTCAGCCACTTCCACCTCAATGGTCTCACCGGCATTCGCGCCCACCTGGAACTGGGTGGTAAAGCTACCATCCAACAGTTTTTGGCCGTTAAAATTGGTCTCTGAAGCAGTGCGACGAATTTCCTCAATCATTTGCTGGGCTTCAGCATTGAGGGCTTCGCGGTCCGAGTCACTGTTGGTACCGTTAGCGGCCTGTAGCGCCAGCTCCCGAATCCGCTGCAGCGAGTCGGTCATGGTGCCCAGTGCGCCTTCGGCAGTCTGCGCTAAAGAGATACCGTCGCCAGCATTGCGTATGGCAACCGCCAGGCCCTGGGTTTGGGAGGAAAAGCGCGTGGAAATAGCGAGCCCGGCGGCATCATCTTTTGCGCTGTTGATACGTAGTCCAGATGACAAACGCTGCATGGCGTCTGCCTGCATGCCCTGGGATTTGTTTAAGTTACGCTGCGCCGTGATTGACGCAAGGTTGGTATTGATGATCGAAGCCATAACAAACACCTTTTGCTTTTAAAGGCGCACTCACAAACGCAAGCGCGCGACCCATTTACATCCGATTCAATGGCGTTGGCGGCCCAAATTGCTGAAAATTTAGGCTGCGCTCTCACCACTCATCGCAAAACGGATCACGTGCTCAAGAGTGTTATGGCAACTGCTGTTAAGTTAATTTTTAATAAAGCTAAAGGGCTTTTTAAATAAACTAACTAAGTTACTGAATACCATGTTTTTTCAAAGTAGTTGCAAGTTCGTCTATGGCTTCGACTCCAAACTTTACTCAAAAAAAAGCCGCGCAAATAAATTTACGCGGTTACTGCAGTGTGATTGCCACTGGCAATCACTTTAGGCATGAGCACTAAACAACTTGATAGGCTCTTCCTGGTTTAACTTTTTCGCCAAATCCAATACCACTTGATCTGGCAGCTGGCGTATCACCTCAGAGGTATTGCGGTCTAACACGGTAATCACGGTTTGACCGGTTCCCTCATCCATGGAAAAACGCAGATCCCGCTGGGTCGACTGCACATAATCATTCAAACGGGATACGGCTTTTTCCAAATCCTGCTGGGCCATTTCTGATTTGTTAACTTCCTGCTCAGTTGATGGCGCTGCAGATACCTGAGCTTGAACACCAGCTTTGCTCACTACGCTTGCTTGAATCGGATCACTGGGCTTTAGGCCCAGCTGGGTCGCGTTGTAGGAGTTTTGCATCTCGTTCATAACTTTGTCCTCAGGCCGCTGCTTGGATTGGGGGGCTTGTGGCCCCCCTCACCTCAAGGTTAACTACCCCAGGCTTACTGGAGTAGCGACAACACCTGGTTAGGCAGGGCGTTAGCCTGGGCCAAGATCGAAGTACCGGCCTGCTGCAGAACCCGTGCCCGTGACAACTCAGCGGTTTCGGCGGCGAAGTCGGCGTCGCGAATCCGAGAGTTAGAGGCGGTTAGGTTCTCTGCATTCACTTGCAGGTTCTTAACCGTGGTCTCAAAGCGGTTCTGGATAGCACCGAGGTCGGCGCGCTGGGCGTTAACCGTATCCAAAGCGTTATCGATCGCGGTCAGAGCGTCGTTGGCACCCTCAACAGTAGTCAGGTCGATATCCTTCAAGAAGGTACCGTCTTCACCGCCGCCGAAGTTGCCAGCGGTAAAGCCGAGCTCATCCAGGGCGGTGCTGCCGTTGATACCAGCACCCACTTCAATATCGCCAGCACCGGTTAGGGTAACGGTCGAGTAAGTGGTCAGTGCAGCGGCGTCAGCGGCGGTCTTGCCAGTACCGGCGGCAGTGATATCCGAAGAGGAAATCGCTGTACCGCCCAGGCCAAAGTCGCTGGCGGCGACTGCAGTATTCGCAGCATTGGTGTCAAAGGCCAGGACAATATTGCGGCCATCGGCAGCGGTCAGGGTCAGGCTCTCGCCGTTATCGCTGGCCACTACACCGGTCTGGCCACTGACCTTATTGATCTGCTCCAGAGCGTGGGCGCGGTTGGAGCCGCCGTCGGTTTGCACCGTTAGGCTTACCTCAACCCCGTTGACCCAGACCGCACCGGTGTTGCCGGCGGTACCGGCGGTGGTGCTGGAGCCGCCGACAAATTCAGTGGCATTAACTTCGGCAGTGACGCCGGTTTCAGCGGTGGATTTGTTAATCGCCGCAGCCACCGAGATACCGGAGGCCTGCTTGCTAGAGCTGGCCGCATCGGCGTAAGAGGCGGTGTCATCACCGGCCTGGGCCGCCTTGATGGCCACATTATTCACCACCAGATCGCCCGCATCGAGATTTCGATCAGCCGGGCCAGCGGCGTCCGCACCGGCGGTGTAACCGCTGATGGCCGTACCGGCACCGTTACCGGCTGTGGCCCCAACCGCCAGGGTTGAAGAAGCGCCAGTGGTGCCAGAGGTAATGGTAAACAAGCCATCGGTGGCTGAGCCGCCGTTGACCGCGGTCAGGGTAATACCACTGTTACCGGCTATGTCGGCGATAAGGTCATCGTTGTCGCCGCCAGTAGAGTCCGCATTAAAGGTCCAGGTTTGGTTGGTGCCGTCAACTTCGACCACTACGGTGTGGGGACCACCACCGGTGTTGTCCGCCAAAAAGTTAGACAGATCAATGGTGCCGGTGGCAGCGGTAGCAGTGGTGCCGGTGGCGCCGGTTTTGGCCGAGGTGCTAACCGCACTAACACCGGGGGTATAGTCACCTTTGGAGAGGCCGGCATTGGCGATATCGCCGTTGCCAGTGCCGTTGCCGCCGTCAATGCTGATGGATTTGGTATCGCCTTCGGCAATCAGGGTGAAGCCACCCTCATAGGTATCGGCGGCAGCCAGGCCGGTGTTGGCGGTATCCAGGCCACCGGAGAAAGACAGCTCAATATTGCGGCCATCGGCGGTCTGTAAGGTAACACCGGTGGCGGCATCGCCGGTATCGACGGCTTTAACACCAGTCTGCTCGGACACTGCATTAATCGCCGAGGAAACCGCGGCACGGGTGGTGGCGGCATCGGTGGTGGTTTCAATATTGATCGACACACCGTTGAGGCTAATGCTACCGGTAGCGTCGGCGGCAGTCTGGGTAGAACCGGCCACATTGTTGTCATCCACCACAGCGCGCACACCACTTTCGGCAGTGTGTTTATTGATGGCAGCTACCTTGGCAATGGCCGAGGCGCCGGCATTGGCAGTAGACGCGTTATCGTCGGCGGCGGAAGAAGAAGAGATTGCCACGCCGTTAATAATTAAATCGCCATTGCCCAGGGCCGAGTCAGTACCCACCGCAGACACACCGGCCTGCTCGGAAACACCGAGCTTGTCGACGCTGAGGTCGGCGACGGTTACATCGATGGTTTCACCGGCGTTGGCGCCCACCTGGAATTTGGTATTAAAGGTACCGTCCAACAGCTTCTGGCCGTTGAAGTTGGTCTCTTTGGCGGTGCGGGTGATTTCTGCAATCATCTGCTGGGCTTCTGCGTTCAAAGCCTCGCGGTCAGATGCTGAGTTAGTACCGTTGGCCGCCTGCAGGGCCAGTTCACGCACACGCTGCAGTGATTCAGTCATGGTGCCCAGGGCACCTTCAGCAGTTTGTGCCAAAGAGATACCGTCACCCGAGTTGCGGATCGCAACCGCCAGACCTTGGGTCTGGGAAGAGAAGCGAGTCGAAATTGCCAGACCCGCCGCATCGTCTTTGGCGCTGTTGATTCGTAGACCTGAAGACAGGCGCTGCATGGCATCCGCTTGAGCGCCCTGGGCGTTACTCAAGTTACGTTGCGCAGTCAGCGACGCCATATTTGTATTAATAACCGAAGCCATATCATTACTCCTTAGAGATTACCTGCGCTCCTGCCTAAGCAAGCTCGCGACCTTTGATCAAAGACGTTTGGCTTAGTCCCCTTGTGCCGCCTTGATCAATCCACTAGTGGACGATCAGTGATTGCACAATTCATACCAGACTTGGCTATATCGCCCTGATCTACATTTGCCGATGCAAATTGTTTCAAAGGTCTTAACGGCCGCCCTAGAGAATGCTTTAGGCCCATTTTGACCGTTTGTCGCGGCATTAAACTTATTAGGGTACTTCTGAATAACTCGATGATACTTGGCGGGCTGCTCTGAATAACTATAAAAGGAAGCAAGAAACACGGACAAGAAACACTGAGTAGCCAAAAAACATTGACCCGCCCTGCCCGCTTAAAACGGCAAGGCTTTACCTATATTGCCGCTATAGAGGCTTAACATGGCCGCCGGCAAAATCACGGGGCTGACCAGTGGTCGCCTAAATCCAGTTTTTTCGTTAAAGGCATTGGGGGGCTGGCCGAAAACCTAAACATCAGGCAAGTGCATGCCAGCGATTGCCAGCGACTATGATCACGGAGTTAATATGTTCTACGCTTCTAATTCTGCCGCCGCCCAGTATCAGCGCAATAATAGCTATAGCGCCCTGGATGCTTCGCCCCATAAGTTGATCAGCTTATTAATGAGCGGCGCCTTGGATCGCCTGGCAAAGGCCAAGGGCTACGCCGAGCGCACGCAGCACGAACAACGCAGCGCCGCCATCGGCCGGGCGACCGAAATGATCGATTGCTTGCGCGAATCGCTGGATCACAAGCACAACCCGGATATGACCCGGGACCTGGAGCAACTGTACGACTATATGACCTTCCGCCTATTCAGTGCCAACGCCGAAAACGACTGCGGCATGATCGACGAGGTTTATGGACTGCTGCACGGTATCTACACAGCCTGGCAAGAAATTGAGTAAAGTCATTCAAACTGTTTGTCTGGCCTGCAATTTGCAAACGCCAATTGACTAACGCGCCAACAAGGATTTTATTGTGAACCGCGACATAGGGGCTAATGCCCAAAACCAATGTAGTAGTGGACAGTTTATGAGCTCTATACGCAATCTGCGCCTAGCCATTATCGACGCAGCCCAAGAAGAGAGCTGGAACCAGCTATTGGATATCGACCAACAGCTGCGCAATCTGCTCGAAGGCGGCCAGGCCAGCGGCCAGATGGTGGCAACCGAGCAAGATATTCTGGAGTTAGGTCGTATTTTAGAGTGCTACCAGAATGTGATCGAAGATCTTCGTGAGCGCCAGCAAGAGCTGAGTAAACAGGCCGACAGCCTGGGTAAAGCCAAGCGTGGCGCCATCAGTTATTTAAGCGTGGCCAAATAGGTCACCCCAGAATCCCCCTTGCCAAGTGGCAATTTTTTGCCGCAGTCTTAGCTGCGGCAAACTTTTTAGCCCCTCTCCCCCCTTTGCCCACACTGTTACCCTATTGTTTTTAAAACACTTTTAGACACAGGCCAGATTTCTGCCCGGCTTGGCAAGTTTCTTGCAAAACCTGTATGACGACCAAAACACCGCTGGAATTTCGCCAGCGTGGTAATACAGGAAGAGACGATTGTGAGCCAAGCTGCTTTACAAACAGAATTTGCCAAGTCCCGCGAGCGCTTGCCCCAGAGCCATGCCACCCTGGAGATGAGCCCGGCCCAGTGGCAAATGGTGAATAAGCTGCTACAGAAATGCTCGCGCTGCTACGGCCGCACCTTAGAGCTGGGCCTGTCCCAGGAACAAGTTGCCCAGCTTCGTCAGCGCTGCAAAGACTACTGCCGCCATATTCTGAATATCTACCCCGAGTGCGCCGATGCCCTGGCACTGCTCTCGCGTATTGCCCTAGATTGCAATGAACTGGGCAAAGCCCATCGCTTGATTGAACAAGCCCTGCAATATGCCCCTAAATCCAGTGTCTGCTGGTTTAGCCTCGGTCATATCTACCTGGCCGAAGGCAAGCACAAGCAGGCCAGAGAGTGCTTTCAGCAGACTGTTATCCTAGACCCCAACCATTTTCGGGCTAAAGCCGCCTACGCCTACTCCCATTTAAACCAGGGCGATATTGTTCCGGCCTTTAATATTTACAAGCGTCTGATCTGGCAAAACCCCGAAGACCCCCATGTTAAAACCAATTTATTTAACTGCCTTAAGCAATTGACCGCCGATGGCGACAACAAAGATCTGGATGAGCAGTTAAAGTACTACCTCTCGCTGGACGATGTCGACCACAGTGATCTGGCCGGTTTACTGGCCTCGCTATTAGAGCATCGCTACCAACTCAATGACGACAACAGCCAAGTCGATATTGCCCGCCTGTGTAAAGATAAGCTGTATTTACAGGGGCTGCAGGTACTTATTTTTAGCGCCCCCAGCATTGAAGATTTAAACAGTAGCGTACGCGAGCACCTGCTCTATGCCAGCCACTGCAACCTTGATGAGCTCAATCTAAAAGTGTGCCTGGCCATGCAGGGCTATAACAATGAACACGTAATAGCCTATGACGATACCGAGCGTCTGTTTATCGAAAGCCGGCTGCAACAGTCCGAGAACTTGATCAAGCGCCAACAGTTGAGCACCCAAGAGCAGCTGACCCTGCTGGATAACTGGGTAAGCCTGGTTATGTACGAGCCGGCGATTGTCTTTAAGGCCTTGTACAACGGCAATTTGCTCAACCATCTTTTGGATACCGCCGCCAGCATTAACGATGGCGACGAGCTGTTAAACAATTTGGGCAAGCTGTTAAAGCGCAGCTTCCACAGCGGTGATGATAAGTGCGAGTTTAAAAAGCTTGGCACCATCAGCGATAGCATTTCTTGTAAGGTTAAGGCCCAGTACGAAGAAAACCCTTACCCGCGCTGGCTGGCCCTGCCCTACCAGAGCCCCAGCGTTTATCAAGACGCTCTGGATACGGCCCTGCCTGAGCACGGCTTTAGTCTGCGGCCCGGCCAAAAGACCATCGAGGTATTGGTGGCCGGCTGCGGCACCGGCAAGCACGCCTTGCAGTGTGCCCGCTATTTTCGCAATACCCGAGTTACCGCCATTGATATCAGCCATTCCAGCCTGGCCTATGCCAAGTCCATGGCCGATCACTATGAATTACATAATATTGAGTTTATTCAAGCGGATATTTTAGAGCTTGAACAGTTAAACCAGCAGTTCGATATCATCGAGTGCAGCGGTGTATTGCACCATATGCATTCACCTTTGCAAGGTGCACGGGTTTTAAAGTCGCTGTTGCGCCCTGGCGGCCTGATGAAAATTGGCCTGTACAGTGAGCGTGCCCGCGCTGAGGTGGTCCAGTGCCGAAGCCGTATCCGCGAGCAAGGCTTGAGCACCAGCGCCAAGGATATGCGCGAGTTGCGTCGCCAGCTGTTAAGCCAGGCCGAGCAGTGGCCCAGTATTATGGCATCGCCGGACTTTTACAATTTGAGTGGCTGTCGGGATCTCTTGTTTCACGCTCAGGAGCATCGCTTTACGCCGTTGCAATTACGGGATTTTTGTGACGATTTGGGGGTTGATTTCCTCGGCTTTGTGCGGGTTCAGAACGCTCATTTACAGGCCTACCGAAACACCTACCCCTTGGATACCCAGTGCAATAACCTCGATTACTGGGAGGCTTTTGAGAGCCGTAACCCCAGTACTTTTGGCACCATGTATCAGTTTTATGTGCGTAAGAATTGATTTAAAGGTAGTTTGAATCCGAGCCTCGGGGTGGGTGATGAATTCTGGGGGACGCATTAATACATCCCTGTAGCTCTCGTCCGCCGTCCCTGGCTCCCAAGCCCTCAGAAGCCCTTACCCACCCCAAGGCTCTACTATCGAAATAGCTTCTTAATTGTGCAGGTATTAATAGCTTGAATATCTGGGATCGATATTAGCGCAAGCTATTAAACAAAGATAAACCAGAGATGCGCACATAGCTCTGTTGAGCCGCTTTCAGTACAAAGGATTCAAAAGACAGCTGACTACTGGCTTTGGCGAAGTCTAAATCGCGGATCTGTGACAATAGCTCGGTGCTGACCAGCTTCATATCTTCGTGCAGCGAGCGAGTGGAGTCCATGGTGTTGAGGCGGGCACCGATCTCGGCCCGGGTTTCCAGCAAGCTATTTTCGGCGGCCTTTAAATTGGTCAGGCTATCAGCAATTAACTGGCTATAGGCCTTCTTGCCCTCTTCGGAGTTATCCAGATAACGCAGACCATCAATCAGGCGAGAGAAGGTGGTAAGAACGCCCTGATCTTCAGAGGATTCGATGGTAAATGTATCACCGGTATTGGGGTTGCCCTCAATTTGTACCTGCACACCGTTAATTTCTATGGGTTTGCCAGAAATATAGGGCTGGTTCTCTTTGAGTAGCCGGCCATCGGATTTGGAGATAATATTAAAGTTGGCCTGGGCGGGCAAGCCAGCCACGGTCATTTCATCGGGGTTTTGAAACTCGATAATAATATCTTCGGGGTAAAACTCATTGTAGAGTTCTTGGTCAACCATTAAGCCGACCGAGACCTGCGCCGGCGGCACAGCCGTATTACTGGGGCTGGCCTGGGTGACAAAGGTTTTTTGGGCAGCGGGAATATCCACAAAGACATCTTTGCCGGAATCACCGGCGGGCAGTGAAACACTATTAGAAATGCGAATAAAGCGCTGGCCCTCGTCACCATTAAACAGAAAATTATTATTGCCGGTATCCACAAAAGGCTCTATCTTGCCCCGGTAACCCGCAAACAAATACTCACCCGAGGTGTCTTTGCTGTTCATCAGGTTCTTAAGTTCCTGTAAACGCTGGTCCATTTCTGCGGCAATAGCCTCTTTATCCGAGGGAATCAGGGCTCCGTTACCGGCCCGAGTGGTCAGCTCACGCATGCGCTGCAGTACATTATTAATGGTATCTAAAGTCGCCTCTTCCAGTTTGGCGCGGTTTTCAAGCAGGTTAATATCTTTGATATATTGATCCCGCGAGCTCAACTCTTGCTGTAGGTCCAATACCTTAGAGGCATTGACCGGGTCATCCGAGGGCTGCAGTATGCGAGTGCCGGCGGAGATCTGTTCCTGAGTTTTGCCCACCTGGGAGGTCAAATCCACAATTCGATTAACGCTGGTGGTAAACGTTTGCAGTGATGAGATACGCATAGTTGGCCCTTATTTAACGAAATACACCGAGCAAGGTATCAAAGATCTGACGCGATACATTGATCACCTGTGAGGATGCATTGTAAATTTGCTCGAAGCGAATCAGATTGGCCGCTTCTTCGTCGAGGTTAACCCCGGAAATGCTATTGCGCTGTGCCACCGACTGTTCATGAACAATCTTTAAGGCATCGCGGCCACTTTTTGCCTCAAAGGTCTCAGTGGCAACCGCTTCGACAATTTGAGAATAAGCTTTTTGAAAACTGGACTCGCCGCCCACGGTAGCGGCGCTGGTTAAGTTGATCAAGGCTTGGGCATTGCGGTTATCCGAGCTGCCATCCTGATTATAATTAACCACAAATTCATCGCCTTTATCGGGGTTACCGCTAATAGTTAAGGCAAAACCCATAAACGCCGGCTGAGACTCTACCGTTTGGGAAAAATAGTTACCGCGCGAGGCCGCATCACTGCTCAGGCTGTAATCCTTTTCCATCACCACCGAGACCTCACCGCCGATGGTCAGGGCACTGACATTACCAGCACCGGTGCCATTCACCTGCAGGATATCGGTGGGCGCTAATTGGCCCTGGGCAACAGCGGCAGCCAGGCCCAGCGGGTCGGCACCGAGTGGGCCGCCAATTTGGATACGGGTAT